>JAITIZ010000245.1 GCA_031279215.1 Planctomycetaceae bacterium | reverse complement strand
CTTCTGCAATCAGAGCAGAACCCTCAAAAAATATTTGAAAAATTGAAGGCTTTCATGATGGCTGCATGAAAAATGCAACAATGAGAGACCCAAAAATTAAAAAAACGGACCATAGCCGTTCCCAAACAATATTTCCGATACAATTTTTCATTAAAATAATTCACAACCTATTTATAATCAATAGTTTACATCAATTCCTGATCCCGGTGAACAACGCCGTTTTGAAGAGTGAACGGGACATGAACAGCCGCTTACACGCTTTCATAAGTCTTTGAAATACAAAGACTTACGTCGAACCTGAAAGAGGTAGGCGACCTTTCACCTACGGCTTTCACCTATGGTTGCCTATCTTTCGAAAACGTAATGGCAATATAAAAACAACCAATTCATAACAGGATTAAATCTATCTTGTCATTGTTGAGTGTTGCCTTACGCTATGGGCGGTTGGTTCTTTGGGACGGTTGACACTTTGGGGAAAAACGGGTCTAATGTAAAATACGCAACACAAAAAAACAATCAATTGATAACAGGATTAGAGTATATTCGCGATCAATTATTTGATTCTTTTGTTTCATTTTGATACAATTTCTTTACCGAAGATAATTATTAGAGAGTTATTCTTTTTCGGGAAAAGAAGAAATAAATTTATCTTAACCCTTTAATTAAAAGGGTTTTAAAAATAATTAAAATATAGTGTTTCAGATGGCATGTTAATTGCGTAAATATTTATCGTGATGAATTTCATTTATCAAAATGAAACATCATGATTTTACTAACAATAAAATTTAAGGAGATTTATTATGAAAACTTTTCTTTTTCCATTTGTTTTTGCCGCCGTGGTATTCGGATTGACGGTTTCCGTTTCGGCAGACACAACTCTTTTTGATTGGGAAGATCCCGGTAATGCTATCGTCTTTGCAACAGAGTTGGCAACTTTTTCAAAAGCGAGTCCAGATCAATGGGTAGAAATTGATTATGCTATCAAAGACAATGTTCTTTATAGCCGTATCACCAAAGTTGCCGATACTCCGGCAAGTAATCTTGGATTTACAGACCTTCATATTTTTGCAGGAGCACAACGAGCTGACGGATATCCCGAAGGCACCGGTAGTGATTTTTTTAGCGTGAGTAATGAAAGTTTTTGGGGAGAATACGAAAATGCGGTACTAAATGATGCAATGCGTTTTGTCGAACTTATGTCCGATAAAACGTATGATCTTGTAACAACCAGTGTTTTGGACACGAACTATCTCATTGATCGTACAAAAAACAATTTTCAAACAGTTTCTACCGAATATGCTGAAAATTTGAATGAAGTGTATATGACTGCCATTAACTCCAGTGCTTATTATATGGTTCAAGATGGTGAAATTCTGCTGAGTCAGACTCAAGCTTATGAAGGGTATCAGGGATATGACGGGACAACGACAGATATTGATGCAGTCTATAATGATGGAATTTTTACAATATCGGCCAATGGTAACTTCCTGTTCAGTTTCAGTTATTCAAATATGAACGATTATATTGAATATGCGATTAATCTGGATGGGATTGGATCAGGTTTAGGTGACGATTTTCATGGAATCCATATTGGTTCACAACGTGAAGGTTATTACACCTTCCTTGAACTTCCCTCAACAAGCATTATTGCAGGAACACCCGAACCGGCAACCGCATTGATTTTAGGATTTGCCGGAGGTATTGCGATTCCCTTACTGCGCCGAAAAACAAAAAAAGCACAAAAATAGTAAATCATGTTGCAAACGGAATTATTACCGTTTGGGCAGTAATCCGTTTGCAATACTATTCACTATGAACTCTCTTGTTTCGTTTTGATGTAGTTATTTATACTAATTGTTTAGGGCGTTTTATTTTTTTTCGGAAAAATGATTTTGTTTTAACATGTTAATTATAAACAGGTTAGGAAAAAAATGAAATTAGCGAAAACAAATGGTATGTTAATTGTCAATTACTTAATGTTAGCGTTTGAGAATATTCTCAATAAAACTGCCCAATAGAGGTAAACCCATGAAAACTTTTTGTTCTCAACTTATTCTTGCCGCTGTAATATTCAGTTCTGTGATTTCCATTTCGTATGGAGATTATTGGTTAACAAGAGATGAGTACATCATCTCTAACACTAATCTTGAAACATTGCAGATTAACGACATGACCAGCGATACCAATGGCGGAACTTCCAATCCATTGTTTCGTATTTTCAACGAATATTTTCATGACGAGCTTGTTATTCTTGGTCAATCGGATTACACCAGTGGAAACGAACTGGCAGATGACCGCATGATCCGGCAAACAATTTCATCATGGCAAGTCAATCCGGGCAGCAATATTGTGGCTTCGTTCACGAGTTCCGCTTGGACACATGGATTGCAAATCTACAGTACAACCGGCGACTTGTTTTTTGATAGCCAACAATATGTTTCTACAACCACCGGCGAAGCAATTATAGATGGTCGGCCGATTGAGCTGGAAGGCGGTGATTATGTCTTTTCGGCTAATAGTTACGGGCTCTCGAAGTTTTTTTCAGGCGATCACGATTGGTACTACGAAACAGAGGAGTACCAAAGCGGTGTATCATGGACACAATATTATGAAGACGGTATCGAACATCTTATTTCTTTTGATGTTACCGATTTGATGAGGCAACGAAGCGGTTATGAAAATATTGAATCTGCATTCCTATTTGCCTTTGAGGATTTAAGTGTGGGGCATGCTTCAGACTTTGATTATCAGGACTTCGCATTTATTCTAACCAATGTCAGCGCAAATGTTAATGTTACAACACCCGAACCGGCAACCGCATTGATTTTAGGGTTTGCCGGAGGTATTGCGATTCCCTTACTGCGCCGAAAAACAAAAAAACAACCAATTGATAACCGGATAGAGTATAACTATTAACTATTCACTATTAACTAAATAACTCCTCTTGCCAATATTTTGAAAATTGCAATAATAAAAATACTGTTTTTTCGATTTTATTGTGGTTTAGGAAAAATTTCTGAACAAACAGTTTACGTTCAGGTAATATTTGGCGAATGATTTCGATTTATCTTATTCTTTTGGGACTTATTTTAATTTGTATTGTTTCAACTGGGTCTCGATCACTTAAATCGTTTTCCAGGCATCAGTTGGAGGATTTCTGTCGGCGGTGCGGTGCGGAAAACCGGTTGGGGCAGATTCTTAAAGAATATGATCGGGTTGCGGCGGCAACAGAAATGTTGTGTATTCTTTTAGTTACTGTTTTGATAACGGCGGCGGTTTTCGTGTGGAATCTCAAACGTGAAGTTTTTATTGATTGGGTTGTACTGATTCTTATTGTGTCGTCGGTACTTTTATGCGTGGAATTTTGGTTACCGCGTGCCGTGTCAAAACTTTGGGGGACTTCTTTTGTTTATTTCACGTGGTCTTTTTGGTCATGTCTGGCTGTATTACTTTTTCCATTGACATTGATTGACCGGTTTTTCAATGTCTTTTTTCACCGTTTGGCAGGTCGAACGGAAGAGACTGATGATGAAGAAGCTTTTGAAGATGAAATCCGAACAATTGTTACCGAAGGTCATCGTGAAGGGTTGTTGGAAGAAGACGCACGGGAAATGATTGAAGGTGTGATGGAATTGAGTGATTTCACGGTCTCCGAAATTATGACCCCGCGAACCGACATGAAAAGTATTTCAAACGCATTGTCATGGGATGAAATGCTTGCGGTGGTAATTGCAACACCGCATTCGCGGATTCCTGTTTACAAGGATAATCGCGACGATATTATTGGGGTGATTCACGCCAAAGATTTACTCCGTGAACTGGTTAAAAATGATCCGTCCCAACGTTGTCCCTGGACAGAGTTAATGACGGAACCGTTGTTCGTGCCGGAAACCAAACCGGTTGATACGCTGCTTCAGGAATTTCAAAATACAAAACCTGCCGCCTCCGATAAGGGCAGTTCTGATAAAGGCAGTTCTGATAAGGGCGGTTCTGATGATGATATTTCGCAACGTGCTAAGGGACATTTGGCAATTGTGTTGGACGAATACGGCGGGGTTTCAGGGGTGGTAACTTTGGAAGATATTTTGGAAGAAATTGTCGGTGAGATTGTGGACGAACATGACCCGATGGTGAGTACGGAAGAGATTAAGGAATTGGATTCCAATACATTTGAGGTATTGGGAAAAGTTCGGATTGACGAGTTGAACGAAACGCTTGGTCTTGATTTGCCGGAAGAAGAAGATTATGACACGATTGCCGGTTTTATTTTCTCAACGCTTGGTCATGTTCCTGATGTTGGCGAAACGGTTAATTTTGAACACGAAGGCAAACTGTCTCACTTCACCGTTATCGAAGCAACTCGGCGACGCATCGAAAAAATCCGCATAGAATTACATTACGAATAATGTAATATTTCAGTGGAATTTTTGTGTGAAACACCGAAAAAGTAATAATAATTCAAAGGTAGGCAATGTTTCGCCGAAGGGTTTTCATCTATGGTTGCCTATATTAGGTTTATCTTTTAACGAAAATTCTACTGATAGATTATGATTATTTATTTCTGGCGGTGATATAATATTGCGGAGATAAACAATTCGGACAGGATTGAAATTCCGCGTTGTACTCCGGCAATAACAAGCGCGTACAGAACCGCTAATTCCGCAGCATTCGTTTTTGTTAATTCGGGGTCGGCGTTCATCAGAAGCGTAACAAGTAATGGGATCGTAATTTGAGTAATAATAATCTCGCGAACACCTAGTCCGCCGGGAATCATCAGAACAAAACCCACCACAACAGAAAGTGTTGCCGCCAACACGTATTGAGGAAGATAGTCAATTAACGCACCTGTATCAATACCAACTCCTTGAATTGTTGCCCAAAGACTTAAACCAAGCAATAACCAATCAAAACTCATTAAACTCCAACCATAAAACATTGTATGGAATCGAAGTTTCAATAATTTTTGGCTGATTTCCGGATCATTGCTGCCCACCCCAAACTGTTTGGCAAAACGACGGAAAATAGGCGGAAATACCGGCAAACCAATAAAAAACATCAAACCTATCGCAATAAAAGTTAGGTAATTACTAACCGGTAAATCACGAAACCATAACAACATAATCAATGCCGAAATAAATCCGCCAATTGCCATCATATTGAGTGTTTCAAGAATAACAGTTGCCGCTGCAACACTTAATTGTGTTCGCTCTCGGTTCAGCAAACCCGCCCGAAGAATAACAACCATTGCCTTACCGGGAATATATTTGCCGAGATGACCAATATAATAAGCACGAAATGTTTCATACCAACCCGGATGTTGACCAAACAAGCACATCGTATGACGCCAGAAAATAACCGACGGAATATAAGAAATCCCATAAAAAAAAGCCGAAAGTAATAACCAATAATAATTGGGTGTCCATTGAATCTGATTAATTTTGTCCCACGATTTTTGGAGTTCCCAACCAATCCACCCGAAAATCGCCAGAACAATCACAATTTTCACAATAAAAAACAAACGCTTTTTCAGAACAGAATTCATCATAAATTGCCCCGAATTACAATAGAATTTCATTGCAATAGAATTTCATTGTAATAGAACTTCTTGGGTATTGATCAGTATTAGTTTACGGATTGGTTTTACTGTTCATTTATGAAATAGTTACAATTTCATTTTTGCTGTATTTATTTGGTTTATTTAGGAATCCAGAACATCTTTTTCCCGATTTTTTGCTAATTCATTGGTTTCGTCTTCATATTTTTTGGTTAATTTTTGAATTTCTTCTTTTGTTTCATCGCGAACATCTTCAGAGAATATTTTATTTTTTTCTGATTGTTCTGCCATTTTGTTACCATCGCGGCGGACATTTCGGATAGCAATTTTGGCATCTTCACAGAGTTCATGAATTCGTGTAACCATTTTCTGGCGGACTTCTTTGGAAAGCGGCGGAATATTGATACGAATGACCCGTCCATCGTTGTTCGGTGTGTACCCAAGATCAGAAACAATAACCGCTTTTTCAATATCTTTGAGCGTGGAAGTATCGAAAGGACGAATCACTATTTGGTTCGATTCTGGACAAGCAACGGTTGCTACCGTTTTGAGCGGACACGGTGAACCATAAGCCTCGACCTTGATTGAATCAACAAGTCCGGGGTTGGCTCGTCCGGTTCGGATTCCTGTCAGATTTTGTTTCAATTTCGCAACCGCCTTTTCCATGCGGTCTTCAACATCAAGAAGAATTTCATCAGCTTCCATTGTGGTCTCCCATAAAATAAAATAATTGTATCTATTCAGTAGGGAATTTCTAATAACCAAGTTAACGGCAGGGTTTACCCAACACGTTGTGCCTAAAATTTAACAGTGCGGGGCAAGCCCATGCCGTTAACTCTCGGTAAAATTTTAAGTTTTTAGAAGTTCCCCATATCATTTCCGATTCAAGTTGGAACAGTCGGCTTGTTTTGGCAAGGCAGTAAATATAACACGTTCCATTTACTGATTCAATGACAGGACATTAATTAAGGAATCATTTTTACGGAAATTTAAGAAAAGGTCTTGAGAAATTTATCAGATTCGATATATTACTTAACTTGTAAGTTGGGAGTTAGCGAAAATCTTTTGTGATTTTTTCGTGATTTTTACTTTTTGTTTACTTTTTGTTTACTTTTTATTTTGTAATATATCAGTGGAATAATTTTTTGGGTTCTATTTTCGCGGCATTTCCTTAAGGGAACTTCTAAAAACTCATTTTTTTAGGAACGCAGGCGTCTCGCCTGCATTTTTAGGAGTTTTTTTGTAAAAAAATAGGGCAGGAGTTATTACCTAAACGGCAATAATTCCGCTTGCGAACTATTAACTATTAACTATTAACTATTAACTATTAACTATTAACTATTGGGAACTTCTAAAAACTCATTTTTTTAGGAACGCAGGCGTCTCGCCTGCACTTTTTATAGGCAATGTGCAGTCGAGACGACTGCGTTCCTGATGTTTTTAGAAGTTCCCTATTTTAATGTACTAATTTGTTGACGCTCAAAATTAGGAAAACGCAAAAATATAGTAAAAAAGTGAAAGCGTAAAAAAGTATTTCACAAAACACCTTTTTACTCTTTCACCTTTCGATTCTCCCGCGAAAAACTTTTTAATCGGTTTTACCAATTTTATCAGTAACGTAACATAATTAACGATTAGCCATTAGCAATGGAAATTTAATCGGCAACGTATGGGAGCAATGCCATAAATCTTGCCCGTTTGATTGCAGCGGCAACCGCATGTTGACTAACTGCGGAACATCCGGTTTTACGGCGGCTAATAATTTTTCCTTGCCGGCTCGTCAATTTTTTGAGAAGTTCTACATCTTTGTAATCAACGAACATTGGATGTGGACGTTGACCATTGACGACCAATGGATCTTTCTTTTTACCACGAACTTTTGCTTTTGCTCGTTTACGTTGTTTGAATTTTGATTTTTTAAATCTTGCCATTGTATTTTTTTCCTTCGTTTTATTCTTGTATTTTTGCAAAAATAGAAAACAAAATATTTGGGAATGATTCGTTTCTTACATAAACATCTCCAAAATATTCCCAAATGTCCGAAGTAGTTTACCGTCTTTTCTCATTTGTTCAAGGTGAGGTCTTGTCGAATTATGGGAATTTTTTAGTTTATTTATGATTATTGGGTAGTTATTCGATAATTATCCGGTTAAATTTGCAGAAAGACGAGTAAACATCAACCGGTATCGTTTGTAATTGTCTATTTTCTTAACGACCACATAATTTAATAATTGAAATCGTCCGCAGATGACGCAGATTTTCGCAGATTATTTTAAAAAGTTTTTTGAAAATAATTTTTTGTATTTTTTGTCTATTCTTCCTTATGGGAACTTCTAAAAACCTAATGTAAAAATTTATTGTTAGAAGGAACGCGGTCGTCTCGACCGCATATTTAGGAGTTTTTTGTAAAAAAACAGGGCAGGCGAGACGCCTGCGTTCCTCCTAATATTACTTTTTAGAAGTTACCTTTACTTATTTTTTATTGTCCCCTGACGAGGTTAAGGCTAAAAAACAAAAATTCCACCGGAATAAAACAAAGACTAAAACAATGAATATACTCAATAATAAACTAAAAATTGCCGTTCTTGGCGGTGATGGAACGGGACCTGAAGTTGTTGCCGAAGCTGTTAAAGTTCTCAAGGCGGTTGGGCAACTTGAA
>JAITIZ010000216.1 GCA_031279215.1 Planctomycetaceae bacterium | reverse complement strand
GAGGAACGCGGGCGTCTCGCCTGCCCTGTTTTTTTACAAAAAACGCCTAAAAATGCGGTCGAGACGACCGCGTTCCTTCTAACAATAAATTTTTTACATTAGGTTTTTAGAAGTTCCCTCTAATCCCTATAATTGGTATTATACTCAATCCTGTTATAAATTGGTTTTTTTGAATGTTTGAAATTTGTAATCGTCCAGATTTAAGAGGTAGGCAACGTTTCGCCGAAATGTTGCAACGCAACGGTTTGGTTTTTTATTTCCGTCCGTCAACAGGGGCAAGTCGGCAAGTACGCCGACGCAACCGCGGGTGAAAGCCCTTCAGCAAAAGATTTTACCTACGGCTTTCACCTACGGTTGCCTACCTTTTGAAAACATAATGGCAATATAAAAACGACCAATTTATAAACAGGATTGAGTATAGTTTGGGGTAAGTAAATAAACACAAAAAAACAAAAACGCCTAAAAGTATTTTGTATAACCCTAGAAAATACAAAGACTTAAGAAATAAACGGTTTTCCAAGTTTTCCAAATCGATTATGCAATTCGCAATGACCAGTGAAAAAAATCGCCATTAAACCAAGTGGTTGCCCACTCTTTTGTTTACCTAAATGAACACACTAGCCTGTGAACACTGGGAAATAAATAGAATAAAAATATTGAGAAGATTTATTTATTACCATAGAATAAGACGATAAAGGATAAAAAATCCGAAAGTACAGATGTAGGAATATTGAAAATAATATTATTCTGAAAAATTAATTTTTGACAAATAATATTTTTTCAGTTATAATTAACTATTGATTTTCCAATTTAGCCGATTTTTTTGAAAAAAATAGTTTTCGTTTAATACTTGATTTTTGTTTCAAATTAGGAAAGGTGTTTTATGAACTTGATTGGTAGAATGTTCATAGTTCTAATTTTTATCATGAGCGTTATGTTCATGGGTCTCTCTGTGGCGATTTACGCAACGCACACCAATTGGAAAAAGCGTTCTGAAGAGGCTAGCGCAAAGCTCCAAGAATCGGAAACCCAGAAGAAACAACTCGCTGAAGCCCGAGACAAGATGAAACAAGAATTTAACGAAGAATTGTCCAGACGCCGCGAAACTATCGCCAATCTGGAAACCAAAGTCGAAGAACTTACTAAAGAAAATAAAAAATATAACGACGAATTGGTTCAATTAAATGAAGACAAAGAAAAAGGAATTGCTTCTGTTAAACTTTCTCACGAAAGTATGCAATCGCTTCGGGCGGAAGTTGATGGACTTCGCAAAGATTTGCGCAAAGCCCAAGAAGATTGGGCAGAACTCAATACCGAACTTGTTGCCAAAACCGACGAAGCCCACAAATTGGCGTTACAACTAACAACGTATCGGTCTGTTGGTGAAAAATTGCTTCAGGATTACCGTGATGCGGTTGACGTCTTAAAAAAGCACGGTCTCAAACCGTTCCCTGATTTATACACAGGTATTCCGCCGAAGGGGATTCAAGGTCTTGTTACGGAGGTTCGTCCCAAGGGTTGGGTTGAGATTTCTATCGGTGAAGATTCCGGTTTGGTTCGCGGTCATGAGTTGGATGTTGTCCGTAATATTGACGGCAGAAGTTCTTATATTGGAAAAATTAAGGTGGAACGCACAGAAGCAGACCGTGCTGTCGCAACAATTTTACCGGAATTTCGACGCGGAACTGTTCAACGTGGGGATAGCGTCGAATTTATCAATATCGCCGAACTAACAGTACGATAAACTAATTACAATAAAAATTAGAGATTGTTTTATTAACTTTGTACCGATTACGACAATGATTTCTTTTAAGAAAAAGAAAAAAAGTGATGATCCTGCTAGCACAACTCCGGCAATGGAAACGGTTTCGTCCGCTCCTTCCGAAGCACCAATAAAACCCCGAAAACCAAAACCAGCACCGGATATTTATACATTATTGCTTGGTCTTTCTGTTGCCGCTTTAATTATTGCAACGGTTATTTTGTATCTGAATCTCAACAGTTATGGAGTTAATCCGCTTGCCGGTATCAAAACATGAGTTGTCGTCATGTTTGGCTGTGAGTTCCTCTAAATCCGGTTGTAACAGTCTCTTCTAATAACCTTTCACTGATGATTGATTCTATAATTTCTTTCATCCTGAAAGAACAACTTATTTAGTTGATAGTGGAGAGTTGATAGTGCCGCAAGCGGATTTATAACCGTTGTGATAAAAATTCCGCTTGCGACACTATCAATTATCAACTCTCCACTATCAACTACTCTCATGTCTTTGCGGGGTTTTGATGTGTGTGGACTTTTGACCGTAGGTTGCGCCGCTTACGTTGCGCTGCATCTACGGTTATGCACATCTCGTTTCTACAGGACTAAAAAAATATTGCGGAATTTCAACGAAACCAAAACGTTACTGAATAGATACGTTAATTTTTATTCTGAATAATGAGAGGGGTGTTGTCATTGGGTACGAACGATGTTATACTCACAAAAATTGTGATTAGTTGTTTTTTGGGGAATTTCCTATAAATTATTTTTTTATAAATTGTTCGTTATTTACTGCTTACTATTAACTACTCATTATTCATTAGATAACAATGCCGCTTTGGAAAATTGCATGGCGTAGTATTCAGCATCGGTCATTGGCGTCGGGTTTAACGGCGTTTTCAATGGGACTTGGTGTTGCGTTGGTAGTTGCGGTCATCGTCATTTACGGTGTCTTGAACCAGACTTTTATGCGAAGTGCTCAAGGTTACGATATGGTTGTCGGATCACCTAAGGGTTCACCGTTAGATCTTGTTCTTGGAGCGGTATTCTATTCAGGTTATTTGAGCTACACAATTCCTTACGATTACTTTCTTCAACTCGAAACCGGTCCTTATTCGCCGGATGTTGAAACGGCAATCCCTATTGCATTGGGAGATCACCTCTTCGGAATGCCTATTATCGCAACCACTCCAAAGTTTTTTACCGAATTACGTTATTTGGATCGGTACAATTATTCTTTTCGGAACGGCAGAAATATGGATGCCGGAGGCGATTTTGAAGCGGTTCTGGGTTATGCTGCCGCGCAAAAAGCAAAACTCCATGTTGGTGACCGGTTCAAAGCAACGATCTCAAAACCCGTTCCGTCAAAAGAATTTCCCGAACCCGATATGTTTACGGTTGTCGGTATTCTCGATCCAACCGGAACTCCCAATGACCAAGCGTTTTTTGTGAATCTTGAAGGTTTTTTCATTATGAATGACCACGCCGATAGAACCGCTATTGATAAAGTTTTAACCCGAAAATCAACAGATCGCGGTGTTAGCGAACATACAACCTCCCAAGAAGAAACAACACCAACCGGAAATGAACAAAAAAATGAACAAAAAAATGAACAAAAAATAACCAAACGTGCCGATCATCGGATTTCAGCAATTTTGGTGTTGACGAAAATAAAAGAGGTTGCTCCGACAATTATCAAAGATTCACGCGGCATGGATGAAGTTCGAATTGACCGCCTAACCGCTCAAAAACTCGATCCAATTACAATGTCGCTTGGTGACCGGCTTGTTGCTGATCTGGACGTACAGGTTGCGAAGCCGACCTACGAAATTACACGGCTTTTTGAAATGATTGTAGGGCGTATTCAGACGGTGTTGATTATTTTTGCGATCATGGTAATTATTGTTGCGGCAATTGGTATGATGGTAAGTATTTATAATTCGATGAATGAACGCCGTCAAGAGATTGCGATTATGCGGGCATTGGGGGCGAAGCGGAGAACGGTGATGTCGATTATTTTTCTTGAATCGATTTTACTTTCACTTGGCGGCGGTTTGATTGGTATGGTGATTGGTCATGGTCTTATTGCCGGTGTGGGACCGATTATTGCCCAGGCGGTAATGGTTGTTGTCAACCCTTGGCATTTTCAATTAGCGGAACTTATTCTTATTCCCGGTTTAATTGTGTTAGCATCGTTTGTTGGTTATCTTCCGGCGGTGGTGGCTTACCGAACCGATGTCGCACAATCACTCAACCCGTAACCAATTCATACCAATTCACATAAAGTTAAACAACGTTTTTAACAAAGTAGCAATGTTTTTCCGAAACGTTATCGTCGGTTGATTCCTTGTTGGCGGGTACGCCGAATTATGTAACGCCGGCTTATGTCAATTTATGTTAATTGGTGTCTTTACAAAAATTCCGTTGAATCATTACGATTTCTAATATTTCGCAACATATTTCTGACCGTTATACTTTTTACATTCATCATTTTACGTTCAATCAATTAAGAATTTTGTTAAAACAATATTTTCCGTAACATTTCAATGGAATTTTTGTTTTTCGATTTTAACCTTGCTGGGGGCAGTATTGTAGTTGATAGTGGAGAGTGGAAAATGGAGAGTTGACAGTGTCGCATGCGGATTTTTAGCCGGAATGATTGTAAACCGCTTGCAAGGCTTTGGTGTGTAGGAACTTTTACTTTTAACTGTAGGCTGTACCTCTCATCCTTGCGGGACTAATAAAAAAACGAAAGTATTACGAAAATGACAATGAAATCTTACCATGGGTTATTAACTTGAAAAATTAAATTGATGACGGCAAGAAATATACTTACCAACTTAACTTATTGTAATATTATCGTACAATTTACACAATGATTAGTACAATTCTTTCTCAATACGGTACGCATAAGGAATCATTGATACCGATTTTGCAGGCAATCCAGAAAAAATATCGTTATCTTCCGCGTGAAGTTCTCCGCGAGGTTTGCCGTAACACCGAAATCACGCCGTCTGATATTTTTGGTGTTGCCACATTTTACGATCAATTCCGGCACGAACCAACCGGTGAACATACCATTTGTGTTTGTACCGGTACGGCTTGTCATGTCAAAGGGGCGGATCAGATTTTAGGTGCGTTTCACAATATACTTAATATTCCTGAAAAAGAAGATACCGACGCTGCACAACAGTTTACGATACAAAAAGTTGCTTGTCTTGGCTGTTGTACATTGGCTCCGGTAGTTCAGATTGACGGTGTAACTTACGGGCACCTAACACCGGCAATGATTCCCGATGTTCTTGACGATTTCAAAAGCCGTGAAAAAACAACGAAATCATCGGTTGATTCACCGAATTACGGAACAGAAATTGCTGTTGTTCGGATTGGGCTTGGTTCTTGTTGTCAGGCTCAAGGAAGCGGTGCGGTATGCGATGAAATTGTTAAAACTATTGAGGAAATGAACCTTAATATTACAGTAGAGCCGGTTGGTTGTGTTGGAATGTGTCATCAAACGCCGTTGTTGGAAGCTGTTTCAAAATGCGGTGTTTCTACTTTTTATGCGAAAGTAAAACCTGAAGATGTCCGGTCAATTCTGTTGCGGAATTATAAACCGAACAATTTATTCCGGCGTTTTGAACATCGGATTGCCAAAATTATGGAAGGTTTGTGGAGTGATGAATTTCCTGATCCGTCGAAACAACGTCTTCTCAAATTCGATCATGAACCTGTTTGTTCCTTTCTGAATCAGCAGCGGCATTGTGCAATGGAATATTGCGGCGAAATCAATCCGAACAACTTGGATGATTATCGTACACACGGCGGTTTCTCTGCACTGGAACAGGTTTTGACTAACCAATTAACACCGGAACAAATGATCGAACAGGTTAAAATTTCAGGAATGCGCGGACGCGGCGGAGCCGGATTTCAAACTCATCTCAAATGGTCGGCGGTTGCGGGAAGTAACGATAATTGCCGTTATGTCCTCTGCAATGGCGATGAAGGCGATCCTGGCGCATTTATGGACAGGATGCTTCTGGAATCATTTCCGTTCCGAATTATTGAAGGGATGGTTATTGCGGCGCGGGCGGTTGGTTCGGGGCAAGGGTTTTTCTATATTCGTGCGGAATATCCGCTTGCGGTGGAACGGGTTCGGCGGGCGTTGGAGATTTGTTACCAAAATAATTTGCTTGGCAAAAATATTCTTGGAACGGATTTTACTTTTGATCTTGGGGTGAAGGAAGGAGCTGGAGCGTTTGTGTGCGGTGAGGAGACTGCGTTGCTTGAATCAATGGAAGGGCGGCGCGGTATGCCCCGATTAAAACCGCCGTTTCCGGCGCAATCCGGTTTATTTCATAAACCAACTCTGATTAACAATGTCGAAACCTATTCATTAATTCCCTTTATTTTCAGACATGGGGCGGAGGCGTTGGCAAAATTGGGTACAGAACAAAGCAAGGGAACAAAAGTTTTTGCACTGGCGGGAAAAATACGCCGCGGCGGTTTGATTGAGGTTCCAATGGGAATAACAATCCGGCAGGTGGTTGAAGACATTGGCGGCGGAGTTACAGAAACCGCCGCAACTGCTGTTACCGAAACAACCTCTCTTGCCGGAGTTCCTGCAATACGGAAACATAAATTCAAAGCGGTACAGATTGGCGGTCCTTCTGGGGGTTGTGTTCCGTCAACACTGGCGGACACACCGATTGATTTTGAATCATTGTTGCAAGTGGGGGCTATTATGGGTTCTGGTGGACTTGTTGTATTGGACGACAATGATTGTATGGTTGATATGGCGCGATATTTTCTGAGATTTACGCAGGAGCAATCTTGTGGAAAGTGTACATTTTGCCGGATTGGAACGCGGCGGATGTTGGATATTCTGGATCGGCTTTGTACTGGTCGGGGCAAACCGGACGATCTGAGCAAATTGGAATTACTTGCCGAGCAGGTGAAATCCGGTAGTCTTTGTGGTCTTGGCAAAACGGCTCCGAATCCGGTTTTATCGACGCTTCGATATTTTCGCGACGAATACGAAGCTCATCTTCAGGGACATTGTCCGGCGGGAAAATGTACGGTGTTAATTGAGTATTGGATCAACGAGAATTGCAATGGTTGTTCTATTTGTGCGCGAAGTTGTCCGGTCGGCGCAATTCCCGTAACACCTTATCACCGCCATAAAATTGACCTCAATATCTGTACAAAATGCAACGCCTGCCGTCAAGCCTGCCCGCACAACGCAATCGTTTTAGTAAATAGTAAATAGTAAATAGTGAATAGTGAATAGTGAATAGTGTCGCATGCGGATTTATTACCATTTCGGTAAAACTCCGCATGCGACACTATCCACTATAAGGGAACTTCTAAAAACCTAATGTAAAAATTTATTGTTAGAAGGAACGCGGTCGTCTCGACCGCATTTTTAGGCGTTTTTTGTAAAAAAAAACAGGGCAGGCGAGACGCCTGCGTTCCTCCTAATATTAGTTTTTAGAAGTTACCATAAATTGGTTGTTTTTTTGAATGTTTGAAATTTGGTAATATATCAGTGGAATAATTTTTTAAGTTTACAAAGGTCTTCGCCCTGAAAGGGCAGTATAATAGTTGAGAGTGGAAAGTTGAGAGTGGAGAGTGCCGCAAGCGGATTACTACCAAAACGGTAATAATTCCGCTTGCGAACACTATCCACTCTCAACTCTCAACTATCAACTACTATCACTCCTACACTGGGCATTGTTTACTGAACAGTTATGTTATTTTTTGTTTAGTTCTTTGAACCGGATGCTTTTAATTTCAATTTTCATTGGCGGTCCTTGGTGCATTTGGAGTGCAATAATTCCTGATTTAGCGGATTCTGTTGCGTGTTGATCATCTACACGGCACATCATTTTTCCGTTGATCAAAAGCGTTATAACACTCCCATCAGCAATAATTTCGTAATCATTCCAATCATTGGGTTTATAGAATTTGATCAGTTCGTTGGGATCGGCAAATTGTTTTGAATGAACTTTACCATCCGGATCAACAATGTTATCAAACCCGCGTTGAACAACAGCCGCTCGTTTGTGATGGAACAGACAACCCGCCCACTGAAGACTCGTATCCACATCAGCCTGATAACCGTAGGTATCCCAATTCGGACGTTTCTCACTGCGAAACTGGATTCCCGAATTACCGCCGTTTCCCTGCAAACGAAACGTTAATTTGAGATGAAAATTATCCGGTTCTTTTTGTGTCCAATAAAGATAATGCGAATGTTTACACGGTTTTTCGGGCGTGCTTTCGCCGACAATACAACCGTTTTCCACTTTCCAACCGTCAGGAATACCTTCCCAACCGGTTAAATCCGTACCGTTGAAAATCGAAACAAATCCATCGTCCAGAGCCTCCGCAGTAACAATAGATAAATTCGATGCACAAAAAAAGATTAATACAAAAATTGAAGTTAAAATCGTTCTCATAATTTTTTATATGTGTTCAAAATAAAGGGTTGCATAAATTTACAAAAACCGGCACAACGTTTGGGTAAAACGTTGTACCTTTTTTTGAGTTTTATCTTTTGTTTATTGGTGTGAACGGTTACAATTTTGTTGCATTTACGAAAGTTCCGGTAATTCATAACCTTTACGGCGCGGACGTGCAAGCATTTCATTACCTTTGTTGTTATTCGTAAAACGTTCTTTGATTGGGTCCCAACCAACTTTTTCACCAACCGGAGCGGTTGCACGAACAATATTGACCAGTTCACATAATGTTGTAGAGCGTTGACCGTATTCGATATCGGCGTTACATTTTTTTCCGGTTTTGATCCCATCAATCCAGTTTTCAACATGATAAACTGTTTCCGGTCTCTTATTTTTGAACTCTTCCGGTATGTTTGCCGTCAACTCTTTTGGGTTTGACGAAAGTTTATGCCGATTGATTTCGATTTTGCCCTTCTCGCCTGTAACAATACAACCCAGTCCCGGACCACGGTCACCATCAAGATTGAGCCGAAGTTCTACACCATTGGCGAACCACATTTTCATCTTGGCGCGAGGACCTTTCACTTTAGCCATTCCGTAATAAGCGGCACCGGTTTCGTCGTCGGTCGGCTTTCGTGTTACGAATTTACCGGAATCCTGAATCGTACACGGTTCTTCAAGTAAAATTTCTACCGGTCCCGTTTCATTCATTTCGAGTGCCATGTTGACCTGATCGTAAGAATGTGTTCCCCAACCGCTCACACCAAAACAAAGCCCGCCGGCATCATAATCCCACCAATTCGACCAATTGAGATGAAGTTGCGAATGATAAGGACGCAACACCGCTTGATTTGTCCAAAGATCCCAGATTTCGTCGTTCATTCCTGTTGGATACGGTTGAACCGGTTGATCCGTCCAGATATTCGGACCCACAAAATTCGGGGCTTCGACAACTTTCACTTTACCAATTGCGCCGTTCTGAACTTGTCGGCAAGCCCATTGGCAAAGCGGCAAGGAACGTTGTTGCGTACCGACTTGTGTAACACGATTGTATTTTCGGGCGGTGTTGACCAAATACCGACCTTCGGCAATCGTTAGAGCCATCGGTTTTTCAATGTAAAGATGACAACCCATTTGCATGGCAATTGCTGCTGCCAATGCCCGTTGATGGGTTGCGGTTTCTGCCATAATACCGTCCGGTTTTTCTTTTTCGATCATTTTGCGGAAATCGGTGTAACCTTGTTCCGGTTTGAAATCTCCGTTGTATCGTTTCATAAATGAATCAATACGCGGTTGCATAAGATCGCTCACCGCAACAACTTTGAGTCCGGCAACAGGTTTGACTTCATGCGGATAAATTCCCGTACAACGTCCGCCAAGACCAATTAACGCAACTTTAACTGTGTCGTTGGCTCCGGGGTGTGTTGTATCACCAAGAACATGGCGCGGAATTAACAACGGTAAAGAACTCGCCGTTGTTGTTGCGGCGGCGGCGGTTTTCAAAAAATTACGTCGGGAAATCGGATTTTGATGTTTTTTCATCATTCTTTTTTAAGGGGTTAAAATTAAATTAAAAATCTTGTTCCTTTTACAGAACGTTAAATTTTACAGAAGTTAAACAAAACGTAATATATCAGTGGAATATTTGTTTTTGATGCAAAAAAAATGTACATAATTTCGCCCCGTAGGGACAATCAGCAATAGCGTAGGGCAATCGCCCTTTCAGGGCGATTTTAGTTTAAAACGAAAACCAAAATTTAAAGTGTGAGGAGTATAATTCTCAAAGACTTCAAGTTCCGTTTTCACCTACATCATTTTCAAATACATAACCCAAAAAAATTGAAAAACAAAAATTCCACTGATATATTACAACAAAACATTAAATAAACAACTAGTTAAGGACTTGCAATTTCATTACCGGCAGGAGAACCAAGTGCCCCCCAAACTCCAAATGGACTTGTACCGGATTGTACAGCAGCGGCATTAAGATCACCGCAATGAATTGTATCGGTAATAAAACGAACTGAACCGTCCAGTAAACCAGTATTGACACCGCCTGAATGATTACTCACCGGCGGGAAAACTCCCCAACGGTTATGGAAACTTGACGGCTGATCATAGGTACATATCGGAGAATTAGGCGGAGTCAATGTTGTAAAACCGATTGCGGATAGCCAACCACAAGTAGCAATTAAGCCGCGATAATTGATACTTTTATGAGTAGTACTAAATGTTCGGGAGTCTGTCATTGTTAATCCGTTCATACATTTTCCCGGTTTTCCATTAGGTGTTCCATCCCAAATTCCTGTATAAAGAGCCACGTTACTTCGAACATCAGTTCCTTCCAGTTCTTGAGGAGTCAGACATTCACTGACTGCAACCGTATTACTGGAACCATCCGTACAATCAGCAAATGATTTTTTACCTTCAATATCATTTGTCCCATAATAAAACATTCCTCGTGTTACAACATAGTAATTTACACTTGGACTTATCACATTATGTTGCGCCCAACAACCGTCTCCCATTGAGTAAACATAATTATTCGGAATCCAGCCCGGACTCAAAATTGCCGTGTTTTCGTTTGAAGGACATAAAACCGCCGATATTTGTTTCATATTTTTTATTGTTGGTGTATCCCAAGGTGCAGATAGGGGTGTTGCGGTCGTGTCGGCAATGGCTCCGTCATAAGCGGCTTGTAATTCCATAAACGGCATCAGGTGAAAAAAAATTCCAGCTGCTGCGTGGTATGTAAATTTATTCATTTGGTTTCCAAGCGGCGGAAAGTTTTGGTGAGTGTCATGATGATTGTGTAAAGCAAGTACCAGTTGCTTTACTTTATTCGAACATGACATTCTTCGGGCAGCTTCACGCGCTGCCTGTACCGCAGGAAGTAGGATCGCTATCAAAACACCAATAATCGCAATAACAACCAAAAGTTCCACGAGTGTAAAACCCAAACGGCAGGAAATGTGATGTAATTGCTCAAAATAGTTGCATTTAGAGGGTAAAATCCCTTTGCTAACTATTCTTTGTAATTTGTCACAAAATCCCCCCCCCCCCCCGAAACTGCCTATTTTAACATTGTTTTTTTTCATTGGAAAATTTCCTTTCTCCGAGACAACCATCTCGGTCTTAATTTAAAAATCTATTCACCAGGTTTCACTACTTTAACACGAATTTTTTTCCCAAGATCAAAGGATTCTAAAAATTTTTTGTCTGGAAGAACTTCAATTTCAAGCGGTGTTGTTTTGGGGTTAGAATAAATCGGATCAATCAAGTCGTACATCACAATCTCTTGCGATTTGTACATATTTTTGGGAGGAGGTCCGACTTCTTCCCGTTCAACTTTTGACACCGTAACTTTGTACTTTCCAGAGGGTACACCGACGAATTTACCGTGTGTCTTAAAGGCAACAGTACCTGTTGCATCGGTAGAACCGCCAACTGTCCAAGGGCTTCCGTCTTGAGAATCCAAATGAGCGGATGCACCTTCACAAGGAATTCCGTCCTGAGTAAATTGAAGTGATACCGAATAAAGTTTTGGTAATCCGTTCGGCTTTTCTTCACTACAACCTATTAGCCCTAAACTAAGAAAAATAAAAAGTAATAGTTTTTTCCAAATTGGTTGCATCGTTCAATTCCTAACTTGATCTAAAATAGCAAAACTAACCCAAAACGTACTACAAATTATACTCAAATATCAAAATTGTGTATAGTATTATTTCGACATTTTTTTGTACTTTTCCGACATTTTATCCGTAAGAGATTTTTCTTGGGTTGAATTATCGGAGGGTTGATTCGATGCGTATTTTTTACGGAATTGGAGAGGCGACATTGCTGTCATCTTTTTGAATTGTCTTGTAAAATAACTATTATCGTAAAAACCGCAGTTAAGAGCAATTTGGGTTATCGAATCTTCACTTTCAACTAAAAAACGAATCGCCTTGTCAATCCGAACCTTGAGAATAAAATCTCTCGGAGATAAACAAAAAAGTTCGTGAAACCGGCGTTCAAATTGCCGTTGCGAGAGAAAAACCAATGAGGCAAGTGTGTCAAGCGAAATTTTTTCATAGTAATGGGCAAAAATATAATCAATTACATTTTTCATTTCGTTTAACGGATTCGCGGCTTCGTATTCTTGTGACAGATTCCGCATGAGACCGGCAGTTGCGACTACTTTGCCATCCATGTCCGTCAATGGAATTTTACTGGAGATAAACCATTTTTGTTCATTATTCAGACCGGGAACAAACCACGGTTGATTGAGAATCGGACGGCATGTTGTGATGACTTCATTATCTTCACGTTGATACAGAAAAACCAGATTCGGATTAAAATAATCCGAGTCCGTTTTATTAAGAAAACCCATCTCCTCTTTTTCACCCAAATGTTGCCTAAGTGCGGTGTTCATCCAAAGAAATTTTTGGTGAACATCTTTAATGTGAAAAAAAACATTCGGCAAAAAATCAAATAATTGCAGAATATTCACTAATGATGTTCTGGGATTGAAAATTTTCTCAAAAGTGTTGTCGTATTTCATTTTCTGATTATTTCGGTGTTTAGAGGTAATTGAGCCGGCTGCGAATTACGTTACGTGGAGTTTCGCAAAAAAATACTGATTGCTTTATATTCTGCCCTTTCCAAAAAATAAGTCTTTCCAATTTTTTCGCTCTTAACCCCGCTAGGGGGGTGAAATGCATAACCGGCGGTGAAGCGAAGCGCAACCGCCGGATCAGGAACTCCCCCATTTTCCCAAAGCCCTGCAAGGGCGAGATAGTAGTTGATAGTTGATAGTGGAGAGTGGAGAGTGCCGCAAGCGGATTACTACCAAAACGGTAATAATTCCGCTTGCGAACACTATCCACTATCAACTTTCCACTATCAACTATCAATAATCTTGCCCCGTGCGGGAACTAAGAAAACATAAGAGATTAAGGAAAGACCACGAAAATAGGACCAAAAAAATTGAAAAACAAAAATTCCACTGATATATTACAAAATTTTTAAACACGAAACACACTAAATTTCACAAAATACACGAAAACTATCTAAAAAAAACTTTCGTGTGTTTCGTGTGTTTCGTATTAGGGAACTTCTAAAAACATCAGGAACGCAGTCGTCTCGACTGCACATTGCCTATAAAAAGTGCAGGCGAGACGCCTGCGTTCCTAAAAAAATGAGTTTTTAGAAGTTCCCATTAAAAAAATTAAAACAAAAATGTCAAAATAGACAGTTACGAAGAAATTCCACTGATATATTACTAAAAAATCGAATTTTAAAGTGCAATGAGTATATGACTGGAATTTTTGTTATGCGGCGCGATTAAGAGTGAGGTCTGTTCGTTTTGCAAGAAACGATTCATCTAACAATATTGTATTTTCTAGGAGTTGTTTGACACATTCTGCATTAAGACTGTGTCCGCCTCGCCACGATTCGAAAGTCCCAACCCAGTCACAATTCACCAACGAAAAATCCCCAACCATATCCAGAATTTTGTGTCTGGCACATTCGTTTGAAAAACGAAACGTATTGTCAAGCGGGCCGTGTTCCGTGAGAACCAATACATCTTTCGGAGTTACCCGCAAACAAAGTCCCTTGTCCAAAAGATAATCCGCCTCGCGTTTTGAAAGGAATGTCCGGCATGACATAATTTCATCACAAAACGATTGCGTCCCCAAATCAAATTGATAATCCTGCGGCTCAATCGTATAACCCTCCCCAGGAACTAATGTGTATTGATACGAATTTAAACCGTAACGGTTTGGCATAACATTGATTCGTTGCGATTCGTTTCCAACACGAAATGAACGTGTTACAATTCTGATTTTTCGTATTGTCGGTTGAGTTTGTATTCCGGCCTGTTTCAGAACAAGAATAAACGGTTGGCTAGAACCATCGAAACCGGGCATTTCGGGACGATCCGTCCAAATTTCACAATTATCAATCTGAAGTGCCTTTAATGCCGCTAAAAGATGTTCTACCATATCAACACGGGCTTTGCCGTTTGCCAGTGAAGTCTGACGCGGTTTTTCTTCCCGATATTCAACCAAAGCCGGAATACACGGTGTTCCAATAAGATCAGAACGTACGAAAATAATTCCTGTATCCGGTTCCGCCGGGCGAATCTCCAAACAAACATCCTCGCCCGTCCAAAAACCAAATCCGCGAACAATCACCCGTTGAGCAATCGTGTTCTGGAAACGAAATTTTTCTTTAAACAAACCGGAAAACAAGCTCACAGCATCAATCGTTAATAAAATAGAATTTGTTTCCATAAATAAAAAATCACCCAATTATTAATTAAAGAGCCGGATATTGTATTAAAAAAAACTTTCCGGCATCTTTAATTTTTACTTCATACGTTACACTCAATACTTAATTGTTAATAAATTACCGTATTGGTGCGGGCGGAATCTGGCTGCTGACGGGAGCTGGTGTTGCTTGCGGCTGCGGTTGTGTAGTTGTTAATGGTACGGCGGTATTGGCTGCTGTTTTTGCCGGACGTTGTTTGCCAAGATCGGCGTAAAGTGCATTAATAACCAATTCCGTAATATTAAGTTGTTCATCAAACCAGACCAGGTTTTGATCCATATCTTCGGCAACTAATTGCGGTTCCGCCGGATTGACTTCAAATATCCGATAATCGGTAACTTGAGCAATACGCCGTTGTTTGGCAAAATTACCAATCACCTTTTTGATATGCTGATAAGTTTCATACATAATCTTCGAATTTTCTAAGGCGAATTTACGCTGCATCGTCTTAACATCTTTTTCGAAATCGGCATATTCATTGGCAATTTCATCAACTTGTTTTTGATGTTCGGCTGTTCCGGGTTTGAAGCCGGAATTTTGAAGGGCTTTGTCCTTGTCGGTAATCTGTTTCTGACGGGCGCGGAATTTGGCCTCTTCGACTTGTACCAGTTTTTGAAGGGCTTCCTGTTTCGTTAGAAATTCAGGATGTTCCTTGATTAACTGGGCAACATCAACAACGGCAACTAAATTGGGAAGTCCTTGGGCCGTTGCTTGCGAAACAAATCCGCCAACGGTCATTAAGGCAACAAAAAGAGTAATCCAACATGTTTGTTTCACTGTTTGCTCTCCTGAGTGAATGGTGTCGCCGATAGGGGGAATTCTCCAGTACGGCATAACAAATTTTTTTCTTGAAAATAGCCGAATCGGAATATCGAACCGCCGGCTCACAAAATGATCGTTCGGAAAATATCACAAAATGAACTTTCACAAACGAAACGTATTGTGACTTTTTTTTTAAATCGGGTAAAGACCAATTTTCATTAAAAAATTATTCCGAATAATTATTTTAATCCAAAAAAAAATAAAAAATGTTAAAATACACAAAATGGGAATTTTTAGAATATTTTGCCTAAAAAAATTATTCTTTTAATTCTATTTGTTCTATTTATTTTAACATTCATAGTTGAATTTTTTTTGCATGCTATAATGATTTCACCAATTATGTTATTCAAAGACGAAGTTTCGCAAAAAGAATGAAGGGGATGTCTTTGTTTCCAATAGTGGTTTTTGGATGTTGGAACCGATATTATATTATTATATCTTCATCACACTTGACCATTCGGTTTTCGTTTTTGGGCGGAATCAACAGATACGGGATCAACAGATTTTGACGGAATCAACAGAATTGATAGAATTTTTGATAAAAGACACAAAAATTCTGTTTTTATAGAACCGAATTTATAGAACCGAATTTTAAAGTGCAATGAGTTATAGTTTGTCATTTGCAGTTACACTCGAACACGGGAATCAATTACGGGAACTTCTAAAAACGCAAAATTTACCGAGCGTTAACGGCGTGGGCTTGCCCCGCACGGTTGAATTTTAGGCACAAAATGCGGGGTAAACCCCGCCGTTAACTCGGTTTTTAGAAATTCCCTTACATAAATTAAATTTTATGGCGGAATTAAATTCTTCTGCGGTCAATAGTTTTATCGAAGCCGTCAACAGCGGGGCGAATGAAGCTGTGTCCGCATTTTCCCGAACATTCGACGCAATGATTACGGTTCAACCGGGCAATGGCGGAGAATTTCAAGGTGATGTTCTTTCATCGAAAATCATTGGCGGCGGCTTGGCGATGCTTTTGGTGTCGGGCGGTCAAGGAATTGCGATTTTGATTCCTAATTCGACTGGTTTAATTCCGGCGTGGTGTGAGCATCCCGACGCAACCGGTAAAAGTAAACTCTCAACATTTGCTCAGGAATGGGGGATGAATCTTATTCCTGAAGATTTTTTTCCTGAGGATTTCCAAGCGGCGGTGATTCAAGACCTGATGCGAGGAGTTTTTCAGGCTCAACCGGCATGGGAATCAGCTTATTTGGAACTTATTATTGGCAAACCGGATGGGAGTTCTGCACTGATTTACATGATTTGGCCTTTGGAAATTCCCAACCAACTCTTATTGGAAGAAACAAAACACGAAGACCCTATCATACCGGGACCGCCAACATTTGATAGTGGTGAATCTAATTTGATTGGAAAGGGAGTTCCCCAATTTGACCCATTTACCGGACCTGATTTTGAAACCCAGAATTTTGACAATCTCCATAATAAACATCGTTCTGTTGACGATTTACCGAGTTTTAGCCGTAGTATTTTGAAGATTAAAATTCCGGTTGCGGCGGTACTGGCTCGAGCACCGAAGTCGATCAAAACAATTCTTGAACTTGGTGTTGGTTCTGTGATCCAATTTGACAAATCGTGTGATGATTTTTTGGAGATTGAAGTGGGGCAAAGTGTTACGATTGCGACAGCGGAAGCAGTTAAGGTTGGTGATAAATTTGGGTTTCGGATCAATTCGATTCTGCTTCCGGAAGAACGGTTCCGCAAAGTCGAGGTTCGGCATGAAGGGGAATATCGGGTTAAACGCGATTCACCGCAAATCATCGGAAAAGCTCCCATCAAATCACTCGATAAACAATTAAAATAAAGACTATTCTGTTACATAAAATCGCTAAAAGATACTTTGTACAGCCATATTTTTTATGTTCCACAAAGTAGTTATAGGGAAATTCTAAAAACCTAATGTAAAAATTTATCGTTAGGAGGAACGCGGTCGTCTCGACCGCATATTTAGGCGTTTTTTGTACAAAAAACGTGCAGGCGAGACACCTGCGTTCCTCCTAATATTAGTTTTTAGAAATTACCTAAAACTGAAATGTAGAGACACAATACCTTGTGTCTCTACGTTACGGAATAAATGTAATATTTCAACGTAATATTTCGGTGAAATTTTTTAAACACGAAACACACGAAAAAACATGAAAAACACGAAAAGGAGTTGTATATGAGTTTCGTGTTTTTTGTGTAATTTCGTGTGTTTCGTGTGTTAAAAAATAAATGCGAATTTTGGTAATAGATTGGTCAATATCAACAGACAACACTATTACTATCCACTCATACAGCACTGTTATTTGACAAGTGCTGCAATTACTTTTTCGTCGAGACCTAAGTGTTTCGCGATACCAAGTCCGCAACGTTTTTCTGCCTGATAGAATCGGGCAACAGCACGAATCTGAATTTCCTGCGGTACTCCGTCCATCGATTCCGCAACATTTTGCATCAACCGATCCTGCTCCTC
>JAITIZ010000208.1 GCA_031279215.1 Planctomycetaceae bacterium | reverse complement strand
CTAATATATTATGTGGAATATTTGTTTTTCGATCTTAACCTCTAGCGGGCTTAAGAAGGAAAAATAAAATCGCTGCTGAATACTTTTACGAATAATTTAATCAAAAGGTAGGCAATGTTTCGCTGAAGGGTTTTGGTCACACCTGTTAGGTTTGTTATTGTGTTGTACGCTGTTGGTTTTCAATTTCCGTTCGTCAACAAGGGCAAGTCCGCGAGTACCACCGACTTGCCGATAGTTTGGGACGGACAATTTTGAATCATTCCTTCCGTCAGTTTATATGAAAAACTTGAGAAATAAAAATCATTTTTAGCAAAAAATATTTTTTGATAAAATTTTTTTTCAGTTTTACTATCTTGATTTGTTTCGACTTCAAGATATATTATATTACGAGAATAAAAAAGGATAGGAAGATATTGATAGAACAGATTTTTGATCTTTGACAATTAGGTAATAGACGAGAACTATATCGATAATAGGGACATCTTTGTCTCGTTAAAATCGTTATAATGTGAAAAATGTTGTGATAACCGAACATAACATACATTATCGGACGTAACAGAATCAGTCAGATAACACTTAAAGACGGTACCGAACAGGAGTTATACTTCACATTCGACGGTCACGGAAGCACCAGAGTTTTAACTGATCTTACTGGCGCAATCGTCGAACTCTACGCCTTCGACGCTTACGGTAACGCAATCGGCTTCGACCCATCTGTTGCGCTAACTGAATTCCTGTACAGCAGCGAACAATTCGATTCTAAAATCGGACAACAATATTTACGTCAACGATATTATGATTCGGCAACTGGTCGATTCAATAGACTTGACCCGTTCCTTGGGAATCTCAATGACCCACAATCCTTACATAAATATCTGTACACTCATGATGATCCAGTAAATGGAATTGATCCAACTGGAAATATGTCGATGGCAATGTCAATAGGTATAGGTATCTCGATAGGGGCATTGTCTGGAGGAGCATCTTTAGGAGTTTTGAGTGCTGTAAATGGGGGTGATACTAGAACAAATATTTCATATACCCTAAAAGGAGCTATGTATGGTGGACTTTTAGGGGCAGCAATTGCTTTTAGTGTATCGACAAATAGAGTTCCAGAAGTTATTATATCTGGTTTTTTGAGTGGTGCAGCAAACGCAATATGTTCTTTTTTAACAAGTGATAATGGGGCATTAGCTCAATTCATGTTTATCGGTATTCAGAATGGTTCTCTTGATTGGACTCCTGTTGGTATGGCTTTTTTAGATGGTTTAGCCTGGGGAGCTGCTGCCGAATCTTTTGGTTATGAAGAAGTTATTCCAAATAAAAAAACAGATATTTATCGTAAAATAAAAGTAGCAGCAATAGCTGCTGCCACAGAAACTATTGCTGCATACGTATTGAGTCTTCCTGATCCAGAAGCAGACCATCGTTTTGTACCATTTCTCGCAAAATTGTTCACAAATGTAGTAAAGGCTGCAATTTTCCAAGGGGTAATAGACCATGCAATGGATGAATGGAATATTACCGATGAAACACTTGAAGCACTCTTTGCCACTGGTATAACACTAGGAATAGGAAGTGGATTAGATATGGTTTATGAAAATATTAACGATGTTGTAAATTGGTAAAAATATATTTGAAACTTCAAAACATCAATTTTTAACTATTGTATTTGAAACAACTGATATACTTATCACACTTGACAAATTGGTATTCGTTTTTTTGATAGGATAAACTGATTTTGACGGGATCAACAGAATTTACAGGATTTTAAATAAAAGACACAATAATTTTGATCTTATAAAGCCGAATTTTAAAGTACAAGGAGTATACCACTATGGAGAGTTGATTTCATATTATTGATACTAAAAGCAATGTGTATTTTTTATATTTAAAATTCTCAAATAGTAAATGAATTGAGCACTGTTGTTTATGATTTTTACTATAAATAGGTTACGATTCTTGTAAAAGTGGGGGATATTTTTCAATTATTATCATTGTTCTTTCTATTTCAATTAAGATAAAATATTCGAATTTCAGGTTAAAACAAAAAATACGTAGGCAGGAAAATTTCATTTACAGTTTGAATAAAATCAACAAATACCATCGAATTGAATATGACCTTACTTTCTACAGACATGTTATATATTGTAAGTTTATTCCTGATTTTCTTTCATATACTCCTCACACTTTAAATTTCTGTTTCAGATACAATTATAAAGTAATCGGGATTTTAAGGATAAAATACATGTTGTGTTGTCCTAAAAACTGAATTTTCAAGTGTAATGAGTATAAGAGACGATAAATCCCACTAAACCTTGACCATTAAAAATAAACTCTAAAATTTAATATTCAAAAGTGAGTTTGGTATGAAAAAAACTAAATATACATCATATTTCAAATTTGATATTAAAATTTGTTGGATACGAATTATCTTTTTTCTTTTTTTCGTTTTGATTATTTCTGTTGTCTATATATTGAATACTGTTCTATTTATTTACTACATTTTTTTTTCCAATGTTAATTTTGTTATTATCAGATGTATACTGTTTTTGATTTTTGCTTGTATTTTTGGTTTTCCTATTCTTTTTTTAACATATCATAAATTGAAAAATTTCATTAATATCTGTTATGTTGGAAACATATTAATATCAGATCGAAAAATTTATTACATTAAAAACAGAAAATTAATTTCAAAAGATATTTTAGAATTAAAATCTATTTTCTTACCTAAATTATTGATGAAAAAATCCACAGTAATTAAAGCATGTTCTACAGAAGGAGTTTTTTGGAATAAATGGGATGAGAGCGATTATATTGTCCTTCTATTTGATGATTCTACAAAACTAATGATTCCCTCGTGTATATATCAGTCTGAAAAAATTATAAATTTTTTCCTTGATAAATTAACAAACAGTCAGTATCCTATACTACTTTCGCGACCAACATCACATGGTCCACTTTCATTAGTTGATGATTTATATTTTGCATATTACAGAATTTGTGTTAGTTGTAATTCTCCTAAGTCAACGGTAAACGGCAAAAATTAGACTACTCAATAATGTATAAAATTTTCCTGATGAATTTTAGAACATGTTTTTGGATCTGTTTTGAATAATAGTGCAAAAATCATTTATAAATCATGGAAGAAATTA
The DNA here is from genome assembly GCA_031279215.1 of Planctomycetaceae bacterium. GTDB lineage: Bacteria > Planctomycetota > Planctomycetia > Pirellulales > Thermoguttaceae > WRKP01. Next base: position 2,347 of record JAITIZ010000208.1, on the reverse strand, counting down.
AAATTGAAATAAAATATTATTGTGTAAATTTAGTAAGTGTGTCATTCCTATATCTCAATTTAATTTAATTTCAATGACAAAACCAAAGCCAATAAAACGAGAAATTTTTTTGAAACGTAGGAACCATGTATTTTCTAATGATAATATTGAGTGGTCTGTTACAACACAGGAAAAAGATATTCATCAGTTATTACAGATATTGCCGGAAAACAGAATTATCACAGAACACTATGTTAAAATTGCTAATCGTATGTCAGTTCGTGGCGGTTATATGGCAGTGGAGGGAATGTATCTTTGTCTTGATGGAGATATTGATAAAGGTTGGTACTTAATACGAAAATCACTTATTTATCGTTTTTTAATATCTTATGTTTGTTTTCCAATATGGGATAAACAAAAAAATGTTAAGCAAAGACCATCTGAACTTACATATTATATTGACATTGTTTCATTGTTGGTTAATATTGCAGGACTTAGTCTTGTAATATCACCTAAAGAAGGAGATTGGTTATTAAACCAAATGAAACTTGGTTTAACAGATGCTCGTTGTGGTTGGAGGTATGATGATTTTTATGGTGCCTATTTGGTACGCCTATATCAAATGTTAAAAGGTGAACCTGATATTCCTATTTATCCGCCAAACCATCGTAAGAATTGGGATCACCCTTATGGCAAGATATTTTGTCATTGGAATAATGAAAAAAATCTCGCAAGTGCAATTTATGATATGTGTGAATATCACATGTATGCGAATAATAGAGATTGGGATAATCATCACGCAGAATTCGGAGAACTTTCTGCTGGTCTAAATCCGATAGAAGTACACATATTAGAATATGTACGTAATCAATTAAACCTACCAACTCCCAAAGTAGAACACGAATTGTTACAACCACCATTTTACCCTATTCCAGATTCTGTTAAAAATATTTCAACGGAACAAATTATTGCCGAAGACCAACTTTTACACGATGTTGTTGAATTTATCAATGATTGGGTAAAATATCCGTTGTAATCGTTTTATATGGTGTACTTGTCCACGAATTTTGAAATGGCTTAAATTTATTTGTACGATAATTTGATTTGATATGAATTTTAGAGACAGTCACCAGAATTGGAGTTGATTATCGTTTCTATAATATCAAAAAAGTGATAAATTGCGTTTTGCGCATATTACGATTCTAAATCAATCATGTAAGATAAATTAAACTTGTTCAACACAAATGATTGACAGATATAACCGCCCTTCAAGAAATTCAAGACGAAGTTTTATTTCTGTTCTAGTTTTACCAACATGTTTCATTTCAGGTAACAGTTTTGAGTGAGCCAAATTCAACCGTTCCGAAATTCACTCCAGATCAAACGTACCACAAAAGAACACAATGATTATTGTACAAAAAATACAGCGCGATCATTGTGCGCATTTACAGAACTACTTGGTAAAAAATAACCCAATTTTTACTTTTTGGGGCTACTTGACGGGCTTAGAACAATTATTGGACAAGCGCAGCGAAGTCTAACAAAACTCGAGTTGAACCATGACCGTCGAAGGTAAAGTAATATGTTGTTTTGGTTCCGTTTACTTCAATTGTCTGTAAAATTCGTTGATGACCGATCACATAAGTAGTGACGGTAATTTTTGTACTTTACTTGTTTAATGTCTAGTACATTTGTAACTCATTTATATCATCATTGACATAATAATCGCTTACATTACTAATTTGATATCTTTCATTGGGACACCATTCCTCCCATATCCATACAAAAAAGTCTCTTGGGTTATCTGGATGATCAAATGGTAATAGGCAACTATTAAATTTCCTTTCCCAATTAAACGAATTGGTTGATAAATAAAATTTAAGAGAATTTTTCATTTTTTCACAAAATTCTGGAGTATTTCTGTTTTTATAAAAAGGCAAAAAGACCTCTCTTATGATTTTTTTCATTGTTACTTCATCATTGGGGTCAACATTTCGATACTCGTCAACTCCGTCGACATCAATATCGGCATAGCCAGCTAATGGAGATAATAGGGCATGAACGAACCAAGGATTGATTTTGATTTTTTCTTTATCCATGTCAATAAATAATATGTTGGTCAAGTGCAAGCCAATTTAGCGCACTTGATGACAAATAAAACACTCTTACGCGCACCAATTCCGCTTGCACTTGACCGTTTAAGAGTAATGAAAAAATAATGCCTTATTATAAATGACAAAATTTATATTTATTACGTCTTTCTTTTCTCGTTTTCAGGCACAAAACAATCGTTGGGCAAGGTCAGAGAATATTGTCATTACTTTTACGTATTAAAAATATCTTTGAGTTCATCATAGTCTTCCACAAC
>JAITIZ010000191.1 GCA_031279215.1 Planctomycetaceae bacterium | reverse complement strand
TGAACAATTTTGTCGATTTTGGAGTATTACTGAATCGATAATCCTATTCATTTCTTATAGCATTTCCTAAAAATTGTCCCAAATCTTATTATCGTACAAGTAATTTTAAGTCAGTTCAAGGTTCGTGGACAAGCACACCGGATCGAACACATTTTTGGAGCACAAAAAAAACGAATGGGTGACGAAATTCTGAGAACGATTGGCATGAAAAGAGCGAGATTCTGGATTGGAATGCGAAATCTAGCAAGTAACATGTGCCGTCTGGTAACATTGGAGCGTCTGAAATAGGGGAATGCCCCAAATAAGCCGACGATTCTCGATAAAACCAAGAAAAAAAATGGGAATAGATACGGAATTCGAACACCGTGACTCAAAAAAAATGACAAAAAAACGCCTCGATGAAAAAATTCGCGTTTTAAGAAGTTCCCTAATGTACTTCGAACATTGTCTGAATAATTACAATATATTAAAACAAACGAATATTTTACGTCTTCTATTAATCCCCATCTGTTATAAATAATATAGTTGTAATTTTTCTTTAATCCGCGCATCTCAAGAGTTTTTTCCACTATTGTTGTATCATGTTGAAAATAAACAGGTAAAATTAAGAAAGTGAAGCGGTCTCCCTCTCTTACACAGCAATCAACAGGTGAAAAGATAGAAAAAAAAGATAGATAGAGTAAAAAAATATTTACAAGGCGCAAACATTTAAGAAAAGAACATCTCATAATTAAAAAATTTCTTTTATATGTATTAACAATAGGAACTGTATTTGTACGCGCAACTAAAAACAGTATAAATAGAATAGTTTTTTCTGCAATAATCAATAAGACCAAAATTGACCATAAAAATAATGTTATATTTTTATTTGTCAATAAAAAAAGCAACAAATAAAAAATGAATAGAAAAATTGGGTTATGAATTAGTACAATATACGGAAATGATATTTTTTGATACATAAAATACTCGATAAATTAAAATATTACAACAAATATACAATAAAGTCGTTAGTTAAACTCTTGTACATTTATAACCGACTATAAAAAGACTTACATTTAGTCCTTCTCGGATAATAACGATGTCGAGTATAGTAAAAACAATATTGCATTTCATAACATGTCATCCCAATTTAATTTCAGGAGGTTTTACTAAACAAAATTAAAACCGTATTACATTCAAATTATCTGCGTTAACAAAATATAGGCGGAATCAATTAAAAAATCTATAACATGATTGGTCACGAGGAATTAACAAAAAAGCTCGGAACTTTGTGTTAATAATCTATTGGAATTCGTGGAAAATGTAAAACGGGAATTAGAAATTATTGTTCCAATATACTGTTTCTCAGATAATCGTTTGATTCTCTTCATTAAGACAGTGAAATTTAAATAAGATCAATGCCAAATAGCCCGATCATGCACATGATATTTTAAAAAATTATCTGCCATTTCACTAACAATTTCATCATTGGTATTGGGATATTTATCGAGGATATTTTTTACGCTTCCATATACACCACAAACTTTCAAAAATTCTGATTGTGCACTCCATGCCCACATTTCACCACGTGGTGTCGCTTTGAAACCCAATATGGTACAAGCATGTGTGTATTCGTGAATAATTGTTGAAGCAAGAAATTCAATATCATAGAGTCCCGGATTGGTGACTGTATCAGTTAAAATAATTTTTGAAAAAGATAATTGAGGTTGCCGTGCCCAGCCTTTAACAATAGTAACGTCATCAATTGAAAATGTCATCTTTTTTAAATTTTCAGCAATCTTAATATAATCACCACCTTTAGATTCAATTAAGATAATAGCCTCATTAATTCTACTTTTTTCAGCGGCAGTTGGCTCTTTTCCTATTTGTGTCTCTGCATACAATTCTTTCGTAGCATAAATAAGCAATGGTAAAATTAATGTTCCGTAGGCTATACATTCTTTCCAACCTAAAGAAAATAAGGGAAGCCCTGAAAGATAAGACAATCCTACTAAAAATCCAACACATCCACCAGCCGCTGCACCAAATAATATTTCTTGTGTTCCTCCTCCCATCGTCCATGCCGTAAAACCACCTATTGCCATACCAATTCCAATACTAATTGCCATAGCTCCCCATAAACCTGTAGGATCAACCATATTTACTGGATCAGCATGAGTGTACAAATATTTATGGAAACTCTGCGGATCATTCACGTTTCCGAAAAACGGATCAAGCCTATTAAACCTTCCTGTTGCTGGGTCGTAGTATCTTGCACGTAAATATTGCTGCCCGATTTTTGAATCGAATTGTTCACCGCTGTACAGGAATTCTGTTAACGCAACAGATGGGGTAAAACCAATTGCGTTACCATAAGCGTCGAAGGCGTAGAGTTCGACGATTGCACCAGCAAGATCAGTTAAGACTCTGGTACTTCCGTGACCGTCGAAGGTGAAGTATAACTCTTGTTCTGTACCGTTTTTAACGGTTATCTGGGCGATTTTGTTACGTCCGATAATGTATGTTATGTTCGCTTAGCGCAACATTTTTCACATTATAACAATTTTAACGGGACAATGAGTCCTCTATTATCACTATAATTATAGTTTATCACCTAAT
>JAITIZ010000296.1 GCA_031279215.1 Planctomycetaceae bacterium | reverse complement strand
ATTTTTCGATTTTATCCAATGTTGTTACGTCGGGCGTAACGATCCGGTAATGCTTAAAACCGCCGTCAAAATTTTCAGACAACACCAATTCTTTTTCCGATTTGATCTTTTTCGTTGCGAGTTTAATTCTTTCTCGTGCGATCTCGTCGATAGTTTTGTAACCTGCTCTTCGTGCCTCACTATCAGGATTAGTAGGCTCGTCAATTTGAACAAGAATAAATTTTCGATTACCGCCATCTTCAGCATTGAGTTGCATCACAGCATGAGCCGTTGTCCCACTGCCAGCAAAAAAATCAAGAATAATAATATTATTACTTTCTTGAGTACGTAAAAATGTCATCAATAATATAGTTGGTTTTGGATAATCGAATATTTTCTTTTCATTAAATAATTGCCTAAATTCTGTATCACCATTTGATACATTTGTAATTAAATCTTTTAATAATGTCTTTGTATAACTACGAGTTTTAGTATATATCTCATAATCATTGTTGTTTGTTGGTAGAACAATTAGATCGTATTTGTCTGTTTCGATTTTATTTCGAGACCATCTCCAAGCGTGATATTTATGACTACCGTCTCCATTTTTATGAGGCAAAATTTCAATATACCCTTTCTTTTTTTCTCCGATATTACCGTGTGTAATATCGCCTGTGTCTGGATTATAAAATATTGAAAAAACAAGATTGGGGCGAGTTTCTTCGTTGAAAATGCGATTGTGATTATATAACGTATCACCAACTGCAAATTCGCCATATTCATCTTTACGCACGTCTCTTTGAAACCCTTTGTAAGTGTCTGGTATATTCTTTTTTGCAAAAGCTATGTCAACATAAAATTCAGAAATATCAAATATATTTTTGGCATACACAAGAACATATTCGTATGTTTTTGCTGCTCCATAACCTGAAATTTGTCTGCCCGTAATATTATTTACCCATGCGAATTGGTTCACAAAATTCCCCTCACCAAAAATATCATCCATTAACATTTTGAGATTTGCTTGTTCGTTATCATCAATTGAAACGAAAATAACGCCGTCGTCTGTCAATAATTTTTGTGCGAGTTTTAATCGCGGATACATAAACGTCAGCCATGCGGAATGAGAACTTTTTCCTTGAATCAATTTAAGACGTTGAATTTCATCGTCACTGTATCCTAACATGGATTTTAATTTTTCGTCGTTAAATTCAAACGTGTCGTTATAAACAAATTCTTTTCCGGTGTTGTACGGCGGATCGATATAAATCATTTTAATTTTTCCGACGTAAGCGTTTTGCATATGTCTTAATACTTCAAGATTATCTCCTGTAATAAAGATATTTTCGCTGTTTTTGTTTTCGTTACGAGAGTTGTGTTTGATGTCGGGAGCGATCATTGTTTCGGGTTTGCAACCGGTTTGTAATCGTGCGTAATCTTTACCGACGAAACCGAGTTTATAACCGTCGCGTGATTCGGCGATATTATTTTCTTGGAGTTCAGTAAGAAATTTATCTGTTTGAAATTTCTTATCTGAATCAAAAAATTGCGGAAGAGCAATTTTGAGTATTTGAATTAAATTGCTATTTGGTTTTACAGAATTATTGTGAGCGATTGCAGATTTTAATCCGCCGCTATTAATTTTATTCTTATTTGATTTTGAATTTTGTGGGGTCATATTCTGCCTTTCAAGTTACGAAAAGCAGACCGTCAAGAAAACGCAGCGTAGAAAAAAAACGGGAACGCTACGTTTGATCCAAGCGAAATTTCATCCCCGCACAACCAGGTAGCCGCGCAAACGCTACGGCAATGTAAGCGCAAGCGCATACACCGAAACTCCGCAAGCCTAATGCATAACGCTCCCTTACGGGAAACGCAATGAACCATTAGGTTTTTCATAACTTCCAACCGGCGAACCGGATTGTGCTTGAAAGTATGGGATCAAAAAACTTGCGATCTGATTCAAATTATTTCAGCGAGTATTCTACCCGCTCAAACAAAAAAGACAACCTAGGTAGTGGTTAGAGTTTTCTACCAATATACTCATTGTACTTTAAAATTCGGTTTTATAAAACCGAATTTTAAAGTACAATGAGTATGGATTCTTCCTTTGTTTGTTTCGTTATTTCGTACTCTCAAAAAAGAATCCTTGAAAATTTGCGAAAATCGGTGGACGACAATCTGCGTAAATCTGCGGACGAAAATAGATAATTACGTTTTTAGAAGGTTCCTTAAAATGATTTCAAAGTGAAACGTTAAGTCCGTAGTGCAACATGGTGTTTCTGAATAAACATTAAAAACGCATCATGGAAGGACTCGATTTCTTCACCGGAAAGTGTGTGGTCAGGAGCTCCAATCCAAAACCGAAAAGAATAACTCGCCGTCCCCTTTTCAAGACCCTTTCCGCGATATGAAACAAGCATCTCACGCCGAATAACCAACGGATTTTGGAATTGATCAAGAACCGTTTCCAGTTGATCAAATCCCCGATCAATACTCCAAATTAAAGAAAAATCCTGCCATGATAACGGATAACGCGGCGGTTCTTCAAATCGAATTTCAGGATAAAGTGTTCCGTTTATTTTATCGAGTTCCAGTTCAAACCAAACCGTTTGCCCACCTTCGGGGCAAATTTTGTTCATAAATTCCTTGCCGGCAACACCCATACTGCCTAGATATTCGTTACCGGATTGAACCGTAACCCAACAACCCGGAATATGCCATGCCCCTTTAATGAGTTGTTCCGGTTGTTGCGTCTCGCCATCGGCAAACCGGACATTTTGAACCCCGCAAACCGTCAGAACATCTTCCACCGCAGATTTCACCGAAAGATAAAAATCTTCCAATACCCCAGATCGCCGGAATGCAATTCCCGCTAAATGATGTTTTTCGTTACACTCGCGGTCTTTGCCGGCAGGAAGGAATGTCCGACCAATTTCAAACAACCGGAAAGAATCACGAAACGGACGATTTTTCGGAATTAAAGCCAATAGATTGGGTACCAATGTTGTACGAAGCCGAGTCGTTTCCGGTGACGTTGGATTACGTAACACCAATGTTTCACCAGGTTCAAAACCGATTGTTTTGAGCCAAGAATCATTGAACCAAACGTAAAGATGACTCTCAAAAAATCGATGTCCGGCAGCAAGAATCCGTCTGATTTTATGTTCCATTTTAAGCGGCTTCTCAATAAACAATGGTTTAATCGGTTGCGAAGGCATTACCGGCGGAATATTATCGTATCCGAAAATCCGTAACACCTCTTCGACAATGTCTTCTGGAATAGAAATGTCTTTTTTACTGCGAAATGACGGCACTCCAACAACCAGTGATTGACCGGTTCTATTGATTTGCGGTTCGCCGGCTTGGTTTGATGCAGATTTATTGTCTTTGTTTCGTTTATTGTTTTCGTTCAATTTATCTGCGGTATCGGGGTTATCGTTCTGATATTCTGCTTCAAAACCGAGCGAATGTAAAATATTCAAAACTTGTTCGTGCGGAAGAGTGATTCCGGCGAGTTGTTCCAAACGGTTGGCAGGAATGGTTATCGTACGAATTTCGTCCTGTAAATTGCCGTCAATAGTAAACCGGCTTAAAACATTTAGGTTTGCGCCGGAATCTTCGATCAATTTCAATATCCGTGCAATACCGGTTTTAATATTCGCCGGAGGCTGCGATTTTTCGTAACGCTGCGAGGCATCGGTTTTGAGATCGAGTCTTCCGGCGGTTCGGCGAACTCGGGACGCTTTGAAATTTGCAGATTCGAGTAATAGTTTTGTGGTTGATTCTGTAACTTCAGTTTCAAGACCGCCCATAATTCCGGCCAGAGCAACAGGACGATATTCACCGTCCGGGCGTTTACCCCAGATGAGTAAATCTTCCGGAAGTAAATTCCGTATCTGTCCATCCAGTGTTTCAAATTTATCTTTCCGTCCCAGTGTAACAATTTTGATTCCTCCAAGTTTATCAGCATCGAAGGCGTGAGTTGGTTGTCCGATTTCCCAGTTGACATAATTCGTTACATCAACCAGCAGATTGTACGATCTCATACCAAGAGCATGAAGACGGCGTTGCATGAATAGCGGCGACGGAATTGTTCCGCAAGTCTGAAATTCAATACAACCGTAACAAGGACAATTTTCGTAATCATCATTTTTCAACGGATAAACCGGAAGATGATTAAACGCAGTTAAATCGAGTTGGTCCGGCGGTTGTAATTCTCGGTGAAAAACAGCAGCAAACTCTCTTGCAAATCCGTAATGCCCCCAAAGATCGGGACGATGTGTTAGACTCTTGTTATCAATTTCAATCAAAGTATCTGTTTCGGGAACAAATTTTTCTAACGGTGTTCCTGTTTCGATATTATTGGGACATTCTAAAACAATTTCGTGCCAACCGGACATTCCCAATTCCGCCGCACTGCATAGAACTCCCTGACTTAGTTTTCCAGAAAGTTCCGATTCTTCAATTTTGAAGTTGCCTGCCAAAACTGTCCCAACTCGCGCAAACGGAACTTTAAGACCAACCCGAATATTAGGAGCACCGCAAACAGTTGTGTAACTTTTCCGACCACAATCAACTTGACAAAAAGTCAGTTTCTCCGTCAGTTTCTCAACACTCTTCACCTCACCAATCACAACTCCTTTAACAAAACGGCGGATTTCCTTAATTCCCTCAACTTCCGCTGTTGCCAACGTGATCCGGTTGGCAATTTCCTTGGTTTCAAGTCCTTTAAGATCAACATAATCCGAAATCCAATCAAGAGAAATAAACATAATTACAACACCAAAATAAAATTCATAAACCAAACGGGTTTTCCGCAACACCCAAAATCTTAAACATTGTCCCAGAAAACAATGAATACGTCAAGAGATTACTGTTTGTTTCGCAGACCACAGAAAATATTGTGTTGATAGAGAAAAAAACTCCACTGAAATGTTACTGAAATATTACTGAAATATTACTGAAAAATTACTGAAAAATTACTGAAAAATTACTCCAATTTTTTCCGGTGTTTACGAATGTTCCCAAAATATCAATTGATTGTCCGAGAAAAACCGTCAAAATGGAGGCTTACAATCTGTTCACCTCTTGTTCGATGAACAGAATAATGGTATCTTGGTTAATGTTTGAATATAGTTATTGTATTGGTATCTTGCTATGATTTTGTTTCACTAATTCTATTGGATGATTGGGTTTGGTACGATTCGACCTTAAAACAGATTACTTTTGGGTTTTATCATATTTTATAATAAAACGATGCGATTTATTCTTTTGTTTGTACTATTGTGTTACACGGCAGCACTTCCGGCTCAAGATCGTGAAACATTACGCCGGAACTTGCAAACTGCTTCGGCTCCTTTTGAACGGCTTAGTGAGGTTTTTCGTTCTTCTGTTGAGTTTGCCAACCCTATTATCGTTCATATCGAGGCAACACAAATTAAATCGGTTAATCCTGGGCGTTCCGGTCGGATGGTCAAAATGCAAGTCGAAGAATCCGGCAGTGGAATAATTGTTGATATTGCTGATAAACAGATTATTTTGACCAACCGGCATGTTGTCGAAGGAATCGAACTTGATTCTATTAAAGTACAAACTTATGACCGCCGCCTATTAACACCTGTTCGGATTTTAACAAATGAAGATTTTGATCTTGCTGTTATGGAAGTGGCGGAAAAAATGCCTTATTCTGCAGATTTGGGAGATTCGGATCGGGTTCAGGTTGGCGATATTGTTCTTGCGGTGGGCAGTCCGTTTGGTCTTGACCGGAGTGTTTCTATGGGAATCATCGGAGCCGTAAACCGTCGGAATATTCCCGCAACAAACGGAATTACCCCCAAAATCGGTTTTTTTCAGACCGACGCCGCAATCAATCCGGGCAGCAGCGGCGGACCGCTCTTAAATTTACGCGGTGAAATAATCGGTCTTGTTACGGCAATTGCCACACAAGGCGGAGGTGATGACGGTGTTGCTTTTGTGTTACCTATTAAATTGATTCTCCGTATTGCCGAACAATTAGTTCGGAACGGAACCGCCGTAAAACCGCACATCGGACTCGGATTCGATCCGGAATTTAATGCCGAAAAACGGAAAAAATTAGGAATTGACCGGCAAATCGGCGCAAGAATTAATCGGGTTGTTCCCGAGACTCCCTCCGCACAAATCGGGCTCCGTGTCGGTGATGTTATTCTTTCCTTCAACGGAACTGAAGTTGAAGACGATACTCACATCGTTCATCTTGTTGCTTTAACCGAAATCAATAAACCGGTAAAAATAACAATAAACCGTGAAGGTAATAATATGGATTTATCCATTACCCCTTCTGTACAGATTAGCCGATAATAGTGTGCGTTAATATACATGGGGCAGGTCATTATTTTAATATTGCAGCGATTTTGTGTTCAATGTTACCAAAGGTGATAGGTGACGGTAGGTGAAATCCTTTTGCCGAAATGTTATACTCTATCCTGTTTATTGATTGGTCGTTTTTTTGTAATTATCTATTTTATTTTCGTCCGCAGATTTACGCAGATTTTAGTCTACAGATTTTCACGGATTATTTTTTGAGAGTACGAAATAACAACACAAACAAAGGAAGAATAGACAAAAAATACAAAAAATTATTTTCAAAAAACTTTTAAAATAATCTGCGAAAATCTGTGTTATCTGCGGACGATTTCAATTATGTGTTTATTAATAAAATAGACAGTTACATTTTTTTGTGTTGCGTATTTTGTGTCAGACCAATTTTTCCTCAAAGTGTCAACCGGCAATACTATAGGGTAACACCCTACGTAAACTTCAATATGACAGTGGAAATATCCAACCCCAATGCCCAAGAACTTGAAGAAACACTCCGTTTCGCATTTAGTCATCTTCCTGAAAATGAATTGGTGATACGGATTAATTCTATATTGGAACAATATCGTTCAAAGATGCTCAGTCTCGAAGGAATTTTTCAAGCGAAAATACATGATCAACGAATTGGGGCTCTTTTTTCACAATTACGGATTGACCAAACGGTTTTGGCGTGGGTTCCGGTGATGCGGGATATTTTTTCTATTGAGTTATTTTTTGAGCCGTTTATGGCGTTTTGTTGCAAAAATCGGGCAATTGCTGTTTTGGCATTAGTTGATCAGGGTCAGCAATTTGATGAAACGACTTTTGTTTCGGTTGGCAAATTTGAATTATTGTCTGATTTAATATATTTAGTTTTTCCTATGATGTTACTAACAGACGACTCTGATTTTGCGGGAGAGCTTCGTTTTTTTCCGATGAGTTATTTTTCTGAAGACATGTTTGACTCAATGGCAGAGTTGGTTCAGGAAACCTATCGGAATACGCGTGATTTTCCGCAACTCATGCAAATTGCGCCGGTTAAACAGGTTTTACATATCTATCAATCGGGACAAATTTTTTTACCTGAACTTTGGTTTTTTGTGCGGAAAGAAGACCAAAATATTGGTGTTCTCCTGATGACCGATCAACCGGAGGAACAAATCGAACTGACGTACATGGGACTCATTGAAGAAGCGCGTGGACTTGGATATTCAAAAGAAATTGTCCGGTATGCCAAACGAATTGCCGGTCTTCGAAAACGTTCTTTCCTATTGACATCGGTTGATGAACAAAATACGAATGCTCTTAAAGCCTATCTTTCTCAGGGATTCCGTGTTTGGGACAGAAAAAATGTTTACGCAAAATTCCTGAAATCAGAACCATAATAATAAAAAATAAAAAAACAGGAAATACCAATTGACAATCTAGAGGTGTTTGTATAAACTATAAAACTAATTTGGTTGCGGTTTGCTTTTTTTGTTGCTTGTTTGGTAACAAACGAATCGCAATGATTTTAATGAAACCTTACAAAATAAGGAGTCTGACAATGAAAAATGTAGTAATGTATTTGGTCGGGATTTTTGCAGGATTTTTTGCGAAAAGCCCAATGTTAAAATGGGTAACCCAGGGGGGGGGGCACTCTGTAGTGGAAAGTTGAGAACGGATAGTGGAAAGTGTTCCATTTTCAGGTACTATTCGTCAAAATTCTCAACTCTTCTTCGTTCTTCACCGTTTGGCTTTACTTTGGTCGAACTTCTTGTGGTAATTGCGATTATCGGCGTGTTAATCGCACTTCTGTTACCGGCGGTGCAGGCGGCACGCGAAGCGGCAAGACGTTCCCAATGCAGCAACAACCTTAAACAAATCGGGATTGGTGTCCACAACTTTCACGATACCCAAAACGGTATTCCGCCGGCTGTTGCAGGATCGTCAGGGGCGTCGAGTATTCGATTGAGAATTTCGTTCTTCAGCGTGATTTTGCCGTACATCGAGCAAGCACCACTCTATAACACGCTCGATGACAAACTTAACACAAGCACGATGGCTACCGCACAAACTTGGTGGGACAGCCTGGGGGATGCCGGAAAGCAACAGTTCATCCTCAACGTTTATCTTTGTCCGTCAAGACGCAACGGCAAGAATTTGAATCAGATATATCCGGGCGGAAGCGGCAGTGAACCCGGAGCAGGAACACATCACGATTACGCAATGCCGGTTTTCCTAATTGAGGCATCGGGTCCTTCGGGGACCGTGCCGACATACGGTCAGTGGTGGGAATGGGGTGCAAATACTGAAAGTCACCACGAATACAAACAGCGTCCATCATTGTACTGCGGTCCGTTGCGTCCGGGTTTGATTAACGGTTCTGCGTGGGAAATCCGCGAAACATTTGCTTATTGGCTGGACGGAACAAGTAATCAATTTATTCTCGGAGAAAAACATATTCCGTCAAATCGGTTGGGGTTTTACGGAAGTGATCGTAAGTATGCCGGTGATAATCAATGGATTATTACGAATGGTAACGGCGGCAAGGTCTCGCTTGCCCGCGGCGCCACGACAAATTCTTATTATTCTTTCAAGCCGATTGCAAGGTATCCGGAAGAGTTTTCCGAGGATACTTATGGTCCCGGTTTGGGTGATGCATGGACTAATCGAAACCTATGTTATCAATTCGGAAGTTATCACTCCAGAATTTGCCATTTTCTATTGGGTGATGGTTCGGTTCGAGCGGTTTCGGTAACATGTCCCACCGGAACAATTAACGCATTGGTTCGTGTGAATGATGGTGTAGTAGTAGCCCTACCGTAAAGGAGAAAATTACAATGAAACATTTGATTCTTGTTATTGCGATACTTTGTATTGCCGGTTGTTCCCGTAATGCTGCCTTGAGCGGCAGGGTGTTGTTTCCAGACGGTTCACCGTTGACGGTCGGCGAAGTGTATTTCGAAACGGATACTTTTCTGTCCCACGGAACTATTGGGAAGGACGGTCGATACACTCTCGGTTCATGGAGTGAGAAAGACGGATTGCCGCCAGGTACTTACCGTGTGTCGATTGTCGGCGCAGAAGAACCTGATGGACAGATGACTTACAAGTCCCTGATAGACGAAAAGTATAAAAACGGTATGACAAGCGGTTTGACCTGTACTGTCAAAGGCAGCACAACATTTGACATAACAGTAACAAAACCGGAAGTTAAGAAAAAGTAAATCTATCTGTTCCGCAACAATTTTATTTTCGCCTCTTAACCCGGTTAAGAGGCGAGATAACAGCGGAGAGTGCCGCATGCGAATTATTAATTTTTTGGTAATATATCAGTGGAATTTTTGTTTTTTATCTTAGCCCCGATAGGGGCGTCAGTATTATAGCCCGCCCCAACGGGGTGGGTTTAAGTTCCCCTTCCCACCCCAACGCCCTGAAAGGGCAACGGGAAGATGATTAAA
>JAITIZ010000031.1 GCA_031279215.1 Planctomycetaceae bacterium | reverse complement strand
TGAGGTTTGGATTCTTCGCCGATTACGAGTCCGTTAAGACAAATAATTGTAACGATAAATAATAAAATCGAATTTAATCGTGCCGTAAAATTTTTAATTTTAATTTTAATTTTCATTTTTTAAATTTTAAATTTTAAATGTTAAATGTTAAATCTTAAATCTCAAATCTTAAATCTCAAATCTTAAATCTTAAATCTTAAATCTTAAATCTTAAATCTTATTAAGATCCGGGTTTGTTGATTTCTTTTATTTTTGTTATATCAGCTTCGGCTTTTTCTTTATTTCCGATCATTCCGTAAGTAACAGCGCGATGTTGATAAGCTGGAATGCTATTGGGGTTCAATTCTAGCAATCGAGTAAGATGTTGTATAGCGGGTCTGAATTTTCCTTGTACTCTTAATAAGATTCCTAGATTTAATAGAGCGGTTAAATTATCTGGTTCAATTTCTTTTACTTTTTCGTAATCATTTATTGCTTCATCGGCTTGTCCGTTTTTGCTGAACAGTACGCCTCTTGCACAATAAGCTTGTATGAGTTCTTTATTGTTTGATGTATTATTTGAACGGTTTATAACTTGTGTGTAATCAGAAATTGCTTCGTTTATGTTTCCTAGTTTGACATAAATAGCTGCTCTGTTTGACCAAATTTTTGTATTGTCGGGGTGTGATTTTAGTATTAAGGTAAAATCTTCAAGGGCACCGATTTGATCGCCGCTTGATACTTTAGCGTGACTGCGGCTTATATATACGTCTATATCATTTGGGGCGAGACGTATTGCTTCATTGAAATCGTTTATTGCAGAGTGGTATCGTTTGAGTTGTACGTAAACCAATCCGCGATTACTGTATGATTTAGAATAATGCGGATTTAATTCAATTGCGCGAGTATAATCTGCCAATGCTAATTCATAAAAATTGAGTTTAAGATAAACCAATCCGCGATTCATAAATGCTTTGTAGTCATTTGGGAATAGTTTTATGACTTGTGTATATTCTGTGACAGCGTCTTCGTTTCTGCCTAATGCTTCGAGTACGTTACCTCGATTTCCGTGTGCGCGGTAATGATTTGGGCTAACATCGATTGCTTTATCGTAATCTTCCATTGCGTGTTGGTAATCTTTTTTTAAGAAATAAATTAAACCGCGTGCGACAAGAGGGTCTGGGTCTTTGGGAGACAATTCTATTGATTTCGTATAATCTTCGATAGCATTTTCAATTTGTCCGACAGAAAATTTAACTAATCCGCGATTAAAAAAGGCTTTTCCGTAATCCGGTTTTAGTTCGACTGCTTTTGAAAATTCTGTGATTGCGCGTTCATTTTCGCCGCGTTTACGGTAAACGCATGCGATATTAAAATACGGTACAGCTTCTTTGGGAGCGAATTTTATTACATCGGTGTAGCTTTCTATTGCTTGATCGAATCGTCCTAAAGCTTCGTAGGCGTTACCTCGCGAATAGAATGCTTCGATATAACGCGGATTTTCTTTAATTGCCGCATCGAACATACCGAGTGCTTGTTCGTATTCTTTTTTTTTCATGTACTCCAGACCGCGCCGGAGCAGATCAGTTTCATCAAACACTGTAGAAAAATTTTTTTTAATTTGTTTAATCTTTTACCGCTCGTACCGGAATGTAAACGATTGGAGAGCGAATTTGTCAAAACAGGATTTTAACGGCATGGAATTGTACCGAGACGAATTATGCTGTCAAGAGGAAAACAGATCTGTTTGTAATATAACGATAGAATTTAACAATAAATTTTTCAACATATAAATTTGTAATATAACAGCGGAATAATTATTGTTATCGGGAACGCGGTCATCTCGACCGCATCTTTAGGTGATTTGAATTTATAACCCGTGCTAATTTCCGCATGCGAACTGACCACTAACCACTAACCACAACCACTAACCACTAACTTGACGGCGGAATAATTGCTGCGCCGATTTTAATCGGAGGGACTTTGGCTCTTGTTTTGTAAGGCAGAATTATTGGATCGGGAATTACTTCAGCTTTGGGGAAACGTTTGTGAACCCAATCCGGTACGTAATTATCAGGTCTGTTGTTTGAAATATTCCAAACGATCATGCCGCCTTTTTGATTCAAATCGAAATCGGTTGCCCATGTTCCTGACGGTTTCGCATTCATATTACTAATTCCGTTATCGTAAATATTCCAGTAATAATGAAGACTTGGCCGATCACACATCGCATAACAGGCATATCCGCAAAGAGGCCAATCACCAGTTACATAACGGCAAGGAATTTCAAACCGTGAATACCAAATTTGATCACACTTGACACCAAATTCTTTTACTGCAAGAAGTTTTTGTTTCGGTTTGCCGTCCATATAAGGAGTAAAAACTCCGCAAAGTAACAACAGGATCATTACAACTTCCAATACAGCAACCAATCTTAATGTACAAAAAAATGTGTCCGGTAACTCTTTTGACCGGAACTGTAAAAGTAACCAAATTCCTAAATAAGTCCAAAACGGCGCAGCATAAGCTGCCGGAAGCCAGCAATTCTTAATCACCATAATAGTAGTACAAATAAGAAACGGAATTATAAAACAATAGAAAAGATATTTCGCACATTGTTTTTCATTTTCGTTTCTAAATGTTCTGAATTTCCATTGCCATATAAAACCAAGTGCAGGATAAAGTATGATAACAATGGGTAACCAATGTTCCATTTGATATAGTACGAAAAACAACGGCGCAATAATACGAAAAATTTGATCCGAATAAATATAACGTTTATTAACATAATCAAATGTTGCAAAATCATTTTGATATAACCAAATAATATGCGGTACAAAAATCATGAACGCAATAATTGTTGTAAGATAAGGACCAATTCCGTACCATTGTTTTCTTCCTTCCGGTTGCGTGAACATGAAAATGAGTATTGATAAAACAAGAAATGCCGCAGGATATTTTGCATGAAACGCAATACCAATCGATACACCCGATAAAATCCAATACAAAATTCGATTCGTTTGATAAGCCTGAAAAAACAAATAAACAGAAAGCGACCAGAACGCAATTAATGTTAAATTCTGATTGTAAACGAGTGAGTGATAAGTAAAGAAATAATACGGAAGAATCGCTAATGTCCCAATCAATGCCGATTTTTCCGGCAAAACTTTTCTGCCAAGTTGCCAAACCGACCAGAGTGATATAATCACACAAATTTGAGACGCAATAAAAGGCGCAACGAAATTTCTCTTGGTGATGATGTTGACAATTTCTAAAATCCATGCCGGAAGCATGGGATGTTTTCGTGTTGCCCAAACCCATTCTTTGGCAATACCTTGAAGTTCAATAACGTCGGTTATCCGATAAGCCGAATGAAATATCGCAGGTAAAATAACCCACATCACCGCAAAAAAACCAACAAGTGACCAAAACCAAATCGCCGCTGTTTGAGGTGAAAAATCATTAGTTAATTTTGTTTTATTAATCTGTACTGTTGTCATTGTTCAATTTATTGGTTGGAAAATTGGGAGAGTTCCTGCTCCGGCGGGTTGCGCTTCGCTTCACCGCCGGTTATACATTTCACTCCCTTAGCAGAGTTAAGAGCAAAAAACAAAAATTTCACTGATAGATTACGTTAATTTAATGTTATGTTTTTTGCGGTTATTCATAGTGTAATTAAGCAATTTTGATTTGATCGGTGATATTTTGTAATTTCAAATTTTTTTTGTGATTGATTTTTTTGTTATCAATATCAAAACCGTATTCTTCTTGTACTACAAATAATGGCCGTTTTTTTGTTTCCATATAAATTCGTCCGATGTACTCACCGACAATACCGATTGATATGAGTTGAATACCGCCAAGAAATAAAATCGCAATAATTAAAGCGGGCCATCCGGGAGTATTATTTCCTGTTGCAATTATTTCAAAAAGAACATATCCTGCATAAAGCAAACTCATCACCGCAACAGAAAATCCGAAATAAATAATCCATCGTAACGGTGAAATGGAAAAACTTGTAATTCCATCAATTGCAAAGGCTAACATTTTTTTGAAACTATATTTTGAAACACCGTGCCGGCGCGGATTCGCCGTGTATTTCAGATAAGTTTCCCGAAAACCTAACCAACGAATCATTCCGCGTACAAAACGTGATTGTTCGGGCATTGCGTTAAATTGATCAACAACCTTGCGATCCAACAACCGGAAATCCGCCGCACCATCAATAAATTTGACATCGGAAACAAGATTACAAAACGAATAAAACCATTCAGACGATTTTCTTTTGAGCCATCCTGTTTCTTTATTGTACTTACGAATAGTGTAAACAACATGATAACCTTTGCGCCAATATTCGATCATTTGCGGAATCAATTCGGGCGGATGTTGCAGATCGGTGTCCATGACGATTACAGCATTTCCGGCGGCATATTGTAGTCCGGCAGAAATAGCAATCTGATGTCCGAAATTGCGCGAAAAACGAATAATTTTGATTCGATTATCTTGGGCGTGTAAAATCCGTAACACTTCAAGTGAGTTGTCTGAACTTCCGTCATCAACAAAAATGATTTCCCACGAATCGGTAATCTTTGACAGCTCCGCGGAAACAGATTCTGTAAATATTGAAACGTTTTCGGTTTCGTTAAACGCCGGCGCAACAACCGATATCTCAATAAAATCATTGTCGTCCATTCCGGCAGAACGAAGATCACAATTTTGTCCTTGCCGTAATTTGTCTGTGTGTAACATAAATAAAAAATGAAATGTATGAAGTTTTACGGTTGTAGTAAAGGGAGGATTGTTTTTGTAGGATATTTGTAAAATCAATTTTACGTTTTTACAATTTGCTGAGTTTGTATTATATCAGTGGAATTTTTGTCTTTGAGGCAAAAATTGTACACCTATTCGCCCCGTATGGGCAATCAGCAATAGCGTAGGGCGCAACGCCCTACGTATGGTTTTGCCTTTGAAATCAAGCATTGAAAGGGCGCAAGCCTAAAGTTCATCCCTACTCTTATTGCTGTCGCCCTTACAGGGCTTTGGTGTTTTATATTTATTCCGTAGGGCGTTGCCCTACGCTAATGCCGATTGCCCTTTCAGGGCGATTTTAGTTTAAAACAAAAATTCCACTGATATATACTGATATATTATGTTGAGTTTTAAAATTGAAATTTGATACCGGACAGAAAATACCAACCTCGTCTTGGTCTTCCTGCCTGAGCAATATAATGATCGTTTTCAATAATAAATGCACCATACCATTGCAAAAACTTATTGAAATTCCAGCCGACTTTTACCAGTAAACGGCGGTTGACCAAATCATGTTGCGGATAATCCTGACGGTTTAATTGTTCAGGATAAAATTCACCGTAATTCAAATCGAAAAGCAATTTCTCGAAATGATAATTGAGATCGATATAGTAACCAAAACCGGTTATCGGAACACCATCCGCTTTGTTAATCTGACGATAATAGATGCTTTTTTCCCAGAAAATTTTTGCGGGGTCAAACGAGCGTCTTAATCCGTATTGATCGTAAATTCCTTCCGCCGACAGAGTCCAATTTCCGAAACGAATTGCGGTGTCCAATCCGATATGATTTTTGTACTCTTTCATTTCTTCAGAGCCGATTCCGTCCTGATAAAGACCGCTAATACCCCATCGAAAATGTTCAAAGTCCATTCCGATTCGACCAATTACTGCCTTCATAGAATTGGTATCCAATCCGGTACATCCGTTGACAAGAGCAACATCCATTTCCCAAACCGATGGAGTCCAACGAAACAGAAATCCGGTCTGACACCGCAAAATAGATTCTGCACGAATAAACGGACTGTCTGTTTTCGCATTGCTCATTAACGGAACAGAACAACGGCCAAAAGGTGTTTCAAATTTTCCTGCACGCAATTCGGTATCACGCCATTGACATGACACATAAAGTTGCGAAATTTCAAAGGGATCAATCTCGTAATTGGCTGAATAAGATTGACGTTCAGAATTGTTTAAGTAGATATTTTTATCATACGGTTGATTCAGATAAAATTCGCCGTTCAGGTTTATTTCGCAGGATTGAACATTAAGTTTGATTTTCGGTGTGAGAACCGATTCAATACCGAACACCGTTTCACCGCCGCTCCATTGGATTCGCTGATCATTTCGATAATACGCACGAACCAAAATTCCAAGTTCGGCTTCTCCATCCGCAAAACGGTACCGAAGTGTTCCGGGGAACTCTGTTTTCGATAATTTTTCAGATAACTTAAAGCATTGCCCTAATAGGCTTTGCTGGTAAGATGGTGAATTAAGATAAACAAGATAAAGAGGGGGGGGGGGGATAAAGAGGTAATATTCAGAAGAAAAACGTGTCTGCTCTCCAGATAAAACGGTTTCTTCAGAATACAACTCAGTTATCAAAAAACTAGAAAATATCCCCAATACCATCCAAAATACTCCAATAACTACCCAAAAATACCGGATACTTTTATTTCTGGAAAAAGTCTTTTTTGTTGACTTGTTGTACATTGATCTCTTTGCTGTCGTTCATGAAAATAAACCCAAAGACCGCATCGGTATTCGCCAATAACGAACCCACTTTTTGAAGAATAAGAAAAGTTCAAATTTAAAACAAGAGCAATTTTTTAAAATAATTTCAGAAAATCGGCTCAATTTTCATACGAGGAAAACCGGTTAATTTAATATTATATTTTTTAATTGCGTCCTGAAATTTTGCGTTTTGTAATGCCTGAAATTCTTTTACCCGTTGCGGCGAATAGTGAAAATAATAGTCGCCAACCGAACAACATAAGGAATTATCGTTTGTGGAAACAGAAAAATCAGACGGATGACTATTGATTTCGTATCGGTTAAAATTAACATGATTGGAGTCAAGGACATGAATGATTTCTTGCAATGAATATTCATCCATCTTACCGCTTTCAAGTATTCCGAAATATCCGATTTCTTGTTTTGTGTATTTCAAATAATGATTGAGTATTGCACGTTTTGCAAAACCTTGCGGAAACCATGAGCGAAACCGCTTGATAATTCGTTTGAAACTGCAAAAATTTTCTCGCGGTATTCGCAACGATAAATTCCTTTTTTCTGCTTCGTTTTGCAATAACTCAAAAATTCCCGAAATAACATGAACATGTTGATGCGAATCAAGATGATCAAAATGAAGACGATATTTTGCAGCCAATTCATCCATTCGCCGGATTTGAGACGAAAATTCTGTTTGTATTTGTTGTAAAAACGGATCACGCTTTTTTGACAGCAATACCTGTATCAACCCCAAAAATCCCCATCGAAACATTCCTTGTGAATTGATAAGCAATGGAATTTTTGATGGTTGGGAAACCGGTTTTCCGCTTGTGAGTGTAAAATGCAACGCCAAACTTAAATCGCTGCAATAACTCTGAACCTGTTGTGCCGCTTCTTCGGCAAACGGCATGTTGACCATGAGACTTGCAGCGGTAATATTGCCGGCAGCCGCACCGTTCACAATTGCCGCATTGACCGCAGGAGAAAAACCTAAATCGTCTGCATTAATAATAAGTTTTTTGACACTGTTCATGGTGTAATTACGTAACATTGATTTGAAGTAACGGTTTATCTGAACCTTTTGTTCATTCGCAGCCGATAACCATTGTGTATATTACATGAAGTATAGACAGTTAGCTCCAACTATCAACTACTCACACTGCTTGACAAGGAATATTGAATCTTGGATAATACAAGACAATTAATCGTTTTGGAATTTGAAGGTAATCACCGATAGTTAAACCAATGTATTATTCGTTTACTTTCCCGCAATAATTCCTGCAAATTTCAAAACAATTGTGTTACGGTTAAATTGTTTTTATTGTTCCCTATCTATTTTCAAACTTCCATTACTAATTGAGGTATTTCCATGAACCGTCAAAAAACATTACGTACCAAAAACATTGTTCATTTGGTTGTCCATTTGATTCTATTGGCAATTATTGGGGTTTTGCTGTATAAGATTGGTAAACCTGCTCAAATTGCGGTTCAATCCGGCGGCGATGTCCGTCTTGATCCGGGCGGTTTTCTCGCTCAAATACGGAATCAGGAAGGATTGACCGAATCGCAAATCGGTGAAATCGATCCCGCAAGCAACACCATTAAATTAACAACATTCGGTTTACGCGGTGTTGCGATTGCCTTACTCTGGCACCGCTCGCAAGAATATCAGAAACGACTCGATTGGAATAATGTTATTGCTACTTCAAATCAACTTGTATTCCTAGAACCACATTTCACTCCAATTTGGGAATTTCTGGGTTGGAATCTCTCTTACAACGCCTCCGCAGAATTTGATGATTATCGGGAACGTTATCGGTGGGTCATTCGCGGAATTGATTTTTTAACTCGCGGTGTTGAATTTAACCGTCAAGCTCCGAAATTATGTAAAGCAACCGGTTGGACTATTTCACAAAAAATCGGAATTGCCGACGAAAACCAACAATATCGGCGATTGCTTCGGGAAGATGAAGAGTTTGGGACACGGCATGATTGTCCATTGCCCTCTGACCGCGATAACTGGATGTTGGGACGACGTTGGTATCATCAAGGGGAAGACCTTGTTTTGCGAGGAATCAGTATTGGGAATGAGTCTGATTTTCTGTTCTTTTCCAACTCCCGACTCAACCTGTTCAATTACGCAAAATGGAAACGAAAAGATGGAATTTTCGGCGAAGAAGCCATTCGCGCATGGGAAAACGCCGGCGCCGAATGGCGTGAATTTTCTAAATTAGTCCTTTCAACCGCTATTCCCGAAGATAATTCTTTGCGAATGCGTCCTGGTGTTAAAGCCAAACGGACTTCTTTGGAAACAACCGATCTTGTCAGGGAAGAAGCCAAAAATCTCCTTCAAGATTTAAACGCTTTTGTTCCTGAGTTGAAACGAAATCTTTGTATTGACCGATGGAAACAACTTGCCGAAACCAAAGGTCAGCAAGGGGTATTGCTCAACACATTGGAAACAGCGTTTGAAAGACCCAGCAAATATTCATCCTTGCCGCATGAAGAACTCCGTATTATTCGGGAATGGCTGGATGCAAACGAACCGGATTGGAAAACACGTCTTCAAACGGATTGGGATTCGCTTTACACGGAGGAGCAGTTGGAACTGAAAAAAATACCGGTTCTGCTGTTGGAAGAAGACCAACGCGATATTCTCAACAAGGCTGATGGAGCTATTGGACAAGTTCGGGAACGTGCTTTTGAAATTCTTCGGGTAACTCCCAAAGTCCTTTCGCAAGAAATACAAGAACTTGATGTCTCCCAAGACGCCAAACGCCGTGCAAGAGCAATTACCGCAGAAATCGATGGGCATAAAGAACGAACTCGTATGGCTGACCTTTATCGGGATATTCTCAATTTTGAATATCGGCTGCACGAAGTCGCGGTAGAACGAACACAACAAGCCGATGATGCCCAAAGATTCCGGTATTTTGGTCGAATTGCTTATTATGATGGTCGGATTGCCGATTCGATTAAGGGTTGGCTTGACGCAATGAAAAAATGGGAGGAGTTATACGAATTACCCGATTTTGAATATATTGCCGAAGATGGTCAATTTATTCGGGAAATTATTGATATTGTTGAAAAGTTTGTGATTATTTTGGATAACGATAACAAAATATTCTCGGATGTTGCGGAGGACAAGGTACCAATGCATGCGATGATCCGAAACAAACTGAATCAGGAAAATAATCCCGAACAAGTTATTTTGGCGTTGGAATATGCCAAAAAAGAATTTGAAAAAAGCCTGACGGAAAAAGAGGAAACAAAACGAAATGAAATATTAGAGAAAGTAGAAAAGTATTTCCAAATTATTTCGCAACGTTTTGACGGAATCAATATGAGTATTGAATTTATGAAACTGGGACCGTTATTTGATATTCGGGATTACATGATTGAATCGAATGCTTATTATGTTAAAACGCTTCAAAATCTTGGCAAACCATTACCGGAACCGCTTCCGCTTCGCAGTTTTGTTGAATTGATGATGAAACACGATCCGGCCATCGGCAAAGCAACCACTGCAATAGAAACCGGTTTACCGTCTATCCGTAATAAAAATTATGCCGAAGCTCAAACAGAATTTGAAAAAGCTATTGAACTTTGGGAACCGATTCTGAACAAATATCCGATTATTCCGCTTGATCCAACTCTTCAAATACATGCTGATATTGCTTTGCTTACTGGTTTGTATGCGGATACTCTGAAAGCGCAGAAAAAAACAATCCCCGAAGATTTCCCGCTTAAAACTTTCTTAAAGGGAACTGCTAAAAACTAAAAGTTTTCTACCGATATTGTGTCCCTGCGCAAACGGTGTTCCTACGGAACGCAGTTTACGTAGGGTCGGCTTGCTCAATAAAACACGGAATGAACCCTGTCGTTAACTTCTTTGTTGAAAACAAAAATGGAATAATGAGCATGTTTTACTGTGTAAAGTAGAACGGTATCTTGTTATTGCGGGCGAGACGCTCACGTTCTTAAAAAGATACTTTGGTTACCGTTCAAAGTATAGTCTTTTCCAAAGACCTTGGAGTACACTGCGAAGACCTTGGGGTACACTACGAAGTCCTTGGGGTACACTACGAAGACCTTGTCGCATACGCCGAAGATTTTGACGCAAGTTTTCAGAAGTTTACATATACTTTGAAGAATAACCAGCATGGGAGCACTAGGAAAATTTTGTTGAAATATTACCAAATTTTTAAATATTTTAAAAAAACATTCAGAAAAAGACGAAAACCCTAATTGACAGTTTAAACTTTTTTGATAAACTGTGAAACTTAATCGGTTGCGATTTGCTTTTTTTGCCGTTTGTTTTGTGACAAACGAATCGCAACGATTTCAATGAAACCTTATAAAATAAGGAGTCTAACAATGAAAAATGTAATGACGTGTTTGGTCGGGATTTTTGCGAAAAGCCCAATGTTAAAATGGGCAAACCAGGGGGGGGGGGGTACTCTGTAGTGGAGAGTTAAGAACGGATAGCGGAAAGTATTCACGTTCTAAACTCTTTCCTGTAAACTTTTTACAACTTCTCCGCTCTTCACCGTTTGGCTTTACCTTGGTCGAACTTCTTGTGGTGATTGCGATTATCGGCGTGTTAATTGCTCTTCTGTTGCCGGCGGTTCAGGCGGCTCGCGAAGCGGCGAGGCGAATGACGTGTACCAACCACCTCAAACAAATTGGTATTGCCGTTCACAACTTCCACGATACTATGCAAGGACTACCGCCTGCTTGTATTGGAGCATCTAAACCGCCTACTGATGATCCAGATGCTTATGCTCGAGCTTCGTTTTGGGCGTTGATTTTTCCCTTTATCGAACAACCCGCCCTTTACGAGTATATGTCAACGGCAAAATTTAGCAGCCATTTTGCCAACGTCTGGTGGCGGGGAGACGGAACCGGAAGTTTGGCAATAACCGAAGAATTAAGAAACGGTTTCGGTTCCGTAACAAATTATCGCTGTCCAAGCCGGCGCGGCGGCGGACCTCTAGTAACAGAAATGCCGGACACTTCCACGGATGATTCTTTTCTATACGGCTGTGCCGGTCCTCGCGGCGATTATGCCTTTGTTCTCAGCTTTATGAGACCGCAAGGAACTGAATCAGGTGTGGACGGTAATGATCCAGCCGCTGTTCAGCATTATTACAAAACATGGTTACCTATGCGTTCCGTCGAATCACAACATGGTCCGTTTCGTTGTGCTGTTTTGATGGAAAATAGTGAAAACAACTGGACTCCCCGTGATACCTTTTCACGAATGATAGATGGAACCAGTAATCAGATACTTGTCGGTGAAAAACATATTCATCCCGATCTTTTCAATGTGTGTGACGTCAATGTGTCAAGTGTATTTGATAGGCGGAGTGATTGCAGTTTCCTGACGGGCGGCGAAACATGGCACCCTGCTGTATCAAGAATTGTTCGTAGATGGGAATTAGATACAGGAACAAGAATCGATCTAGGAATTAGTTTACCCAATAATACGAGTAACATGAATTATTATGATGCCATGTTTGGAAGTTGGCATCCGGGAGTTTGCCATTTTCTTTTTGGGGATGGTACGGTTCATCCGTTACCAGTAACATTACCGGAATTTTCCTTGTCCCGTCTAGGAACCGTTGATGACGGTGAACAAGTAATATTGCCGTAATAATGATTGTAATCGTGTATGTATTTATTACACTTGAGGTTACTGTTTTCACAAATAGACAAAGCTAGATTTTACAGTCTAACAATAACCCTAAAAAACTGCTAACCTAAGTGTAATAAATTTAGTAATATATCAGTGGAATAATTGTAGATCACAACCATAGCAGCCCTGAAAGGGCGTTAGGATGGAAGGGGGAACTTAAACCCACCCCGTTGGGGCGGGCTATAATACTAACGCCCCTATCGGGGCTAATATAAAAAACAAAAAATCCACTGATATATTACAAAAATTTATTTATCGTTTTTATCTAAAAAATTAAAAAAAATAAAAAACGAATTTTAAAGTGTAATTGGTATAATGATTTATGTATGTTAATTTTTTTATTTATGAGGAGATTTTTTATGTCAAAGATTTTCCTAGTGTTCACAGGGTGGTGTGGAGATTAGTGTTAATTTGGGTATTTTTGGTGGTTAATCTTTTTTTCTTGCTGGCGTATAGAGCGACGGCGAGTACCCCGTTTTCGTTCCATCTCATTCCGTGATGTTTACAGCGTTCGGCGACGGC
>JAITIZ010000695.1 GCA_031279215.1 Planctomycetaceae bacterium | reverse complement strand
TTATCGAAAACGAAATCTCGTTTTATTCTTTCAACTTGGCATAGCAACCAATACCGCGAAAATGTAACTTTGAAATCGTTATGGAAACAATTTTATGTTATTACGAAAGAACATTTTTATCATGTCGGCGCAAAAGAATCCAACCGTTCCGCGATGCTTGAAGCCCTTATTTTGAATTTCACACCAAAACAAAAACAACAAAAACAATTTGAAAAAAGAACCTCATCAAAGTTATTGTTATTTGAAAAATAAAATTAACATTTATTCCGATAAAATACCGTGCCGCACTAGGACTAACAAACCCCGTCGATCTACAATCCAGAAAAACCTCAGAACAATAAGTACATTTAATGTAACAAAAAAATATATAGTAACCATTCAGATAGGTAATCTTTGCTGGAAAGGTTGTCTGCCTTTTGAATATATTTGAATTAAATGTACTTTTGCCCCCCCCAAAAAAGGTTCAAAATTACTAAAATAGATAAAAAAAACGGAAATTTCGGCTTAAAATTTTGGAAAAGTACAGTTATATGTATTGTACGTTTTAATGAATTAAGATATGATTTATACAATAATTGAACAACCTTAATACGAATTTTACATGATATAAAGATCAACTTTGAGAATTGGTTTGTTTTATGACGATTGTGAGTGTTCAAATATTACAATAAAAAATGTGACATTCTTTTTAAGCGAAAACATAAAAGTTTGTCGTGATGTTTTTAAAAATTAATTTTTACTACATAAGGAAGTAAGAAATGGGATTACGACAGGATTTTGAGTCGGCATTACAATCTCTTAAATTAGAGTTGATATCCGATATTAACCGTACAAATGTTCTTAAGAAGGACAATATGCGTGCACTGGCAACGGAATATAACCAGAAGATTGTAAAATTACAAACAGATTTCTTGGCGATGGTTGCAAGTAGCAATCTCCGTACGAAGGTAGAGTTCAAGGAACCTAATCCTAAGGAATTGAGTGATTTTGGCACAATTACTTTGACGGGATTAGCTACGGGAGGAACCGTATATGCAGGATTAACGTTCATCACGTGGGGAGTTGTGCAGACTTCACCATGGTTCTTATTTTGGACAACCACAACTACATCAACTGTTTCATTAGCAGCTTGGCTTGCTACTATTCTTGGAATTAGTTCAACACTCGCAACTGGAATATTAACCGGCGGAGTCGGTTTTATTGCAATGGCTGCTATGTACTTCACCTTTTATCCTGTTTGGCGGGAACGTATTCGTGAAAATTTGCTAAAAAGTTTTGATGAAGAAATTTTACCAAAACTACGGGATTGGGCAGACGATGTTATCAATAAAGTAAACAATTCTTAAAACAGAAATCTACAGAAAAACTAACGATGACTAATTACTTTTCAGATGGTAGATATTTCACCAAAGAACCAGCTTGGTCGATTATTGGAACGCTTGCTCCTACAACAAATCCGATTGTCAATACAATCTATCCTATGGAGATGATGACGAAATTTCATCAAACCCATCATATTGCTGGTTTGACAGGACGTTGGATGGATACGTTACCTGGACATATTCATTCAGGTGGTTGGTATCACCGTATTAACCATGGTCACCATTTGTTTAATGATGGAATTAAAGTTTTAAAACATCCAAAATTGAATTTTGGTGAATTCCTCCATCATCTTGGAATGGATTCGCTGACGAAAGCAGGTATTCCCAATCCATTGTTCCCAACGGAAACGATGTTAAAAGGGTTGCAACGATTAGGAATGTCGGCATCTACTGCTAGTGAATTATTAACTGTTAACGTACCTAAATTACTTGGTGGCGGGTTATCGCTTTTAGTTGCTGGACACGATGTTTATGCTTGTTTTAGCGATACGATACCACATACTTTTCTTGCAACTGGCTATCATTTAGGAATTGGTGCTATCGATTTAATGTTTGCTTGTTATCCACCGAATCCTTTTGTAATGTTATCTGGTGTTGCAGAAATAGGAGTAGGAACAGTAACTGGTATTCGTACGTTGATAGACACGTTTAACCCTACAACGATATCGATTTTCGACAGTACCGCAGTTTGTTTTCCTGTTTGGGCTGAAACAGCAGCATTGTCGGCGTTGTTTGGTGCTTGTGTTGGTTATTGGAGTGGTAAGTCTATTGACAATATAGCGAAGGGAGCTGGGATTACAGTTATTAGTTCAATAACGGCAGCTAGTATCAGCGGAATGTTAGCGGGTAATTTTGTTGCACCGTTTATTGGTGGGATTGCAGGTTTTGCTACGGGGTTGTTATTAAGAAAAATTTTTATGTCATACGATTTTGCTGACCAACAACGACTTAACAATAAGTTTCACCATACAGATTATTTTGGAAAGTCACGGTATTTCAACAATTACTCACAATACTTCGGTAATATTGGTCAAGTTGTTCCAATAATGCAGTTACCCTCGGAACCAATAGGAACACTAAAAGACGGAAAATTATTACTCGATAAACAGGCAATAGCCAAACAATTTGAGAGAAAATAAATTACTCAATATATATTCACTGCGTTTGAAAATTCAGTTTTGTAGGAATATACGAAATACATTCTGTGTCTTTGAAAATCCTGTTATCTCGTAATTTTATCAAAAAGCCCAAACCGAAATTTCAAAAGTGTGAAGTATCGCATAAAATTCGTGGGAACCTAAACTATAAAAATTACAATGTTCCTATTTTAATTATACATCATTTTTTCGTTATATTAATTTTTATGGTAGCTTTAATATCAAATTAAAATTCTACGGAATATTACCCAATTATAATTATTGTTAAATTGATATACATGAATCAGAAGTTCATTACGATTTTTGCCTAATGTTTCAAAATGATTTTAATGAAATGTATTTAATTTTTTTCTATAAAATATTATTTTAAGGAGTATTTAGAAATGCCTTATAATGCCGCTGTTTATCGTATTTTTATTGCATCTCCAAGTGATGTACTTAAAGAAAGAAATATCATTCGAGATGTTTTAGACGAATGGAATACAGTTAATTCACTAAAGGAAAGTGTTGTTTTGTTACCGGTTGGTTGGGAAACTCATTCATATTCTGAAATGGGTGATCATCCACAAAATATACTGGATAAACAAATCCTTAGTAACGCGGATCTTTTGATTGGAGTTTTCTGGCATCGGATCGGTACGCCTACGGAAAAATATCAAAGTGGAACTGTTCAAGAGATTCATGAACATATTGATTCCGGTAAACCGGTAATGCTTTATTTTTCAGATTGTCCAATAAATCCAAGTGAAATTGATAAAAACCAGAGAGAGGAACTTGATAAATTTAAAGACAAAATCCGTGATAAAGGGTATTTTAAATCATATAAATCTCGTGATGAGTTTCGTAGTACCTTGTTACGTGATATTTCATTGATAATAGGTGACAATCCTTATTTTAAGTTACGTCCCCAGCATCATCAATCAGCACAAGATGTACAAGAACCTCAAATTAAAATCAGTGAAGAAGGTAAACAATTGTTAATTGCAGCATATCAAGACGACGATGTTACGATTCGTTTCATACGAGGTTTAAATAGAGCCGAAATTCAAGCGGGAAAAAAGGAATTTTCTGCAAATGAACAAAATTTTATTAGAATAGAAATGGCGTTGAGAAAATTAGCTGATTTGCATTTTATTGAATTAATCAATGACAAGAATGGTTTTGCCCTTTATAAACTTACTGAAGATGGTGCTGAATATGCTGAACAACTATTGACACAAAGTGAATAATAACAGCAAGGGAATTAGATAGGCGATTCAATTTGCAAACTGATTATGAAACCAACAAATTTAAGATTAAAACATGTTTAAAATTCTTGTTCCGCCGATTAAGTGTCAAGGGATTAAGACAAAATTAGTGCCGTTTATTTGATGTGTTATCGAAAACGAAATCTCGTTTTATTCTTTCAACTTGGCATAGCAACCAATACCGCGAAAATGTAACTTTGAAATCGTTATGGAAACAATTTTATGTTATTACGAAAGAACATTTTTA
>JAITIZ010000675.1 GCA_031279215.1 Planctomycetaceae bacterium | reverse complement strand
ATCTGCGAAAATCTGCGCAATCTGCGGACAATTTAAATTATGTGCTCGTTAATAAAATAGACTGTTACAGTTGATAGTTGAGAGTGGATAGTGCCGCAAGCGGAATTATTGCCGTTGTGGTAGTAATCAACTTGCGAACTATTAACTATAGGGAACTTCTAAAAACATCAGGAACGCAGTCGTCTCGACTGCACATTGCCTGTAAAAAGTGCAGGCGAAACGCCTGCGTTCCTACTAAAAGACCAGATTATTACAGAATAACAGTGTATCAACTCTTAAAATCCTGATTACTGTTGTAATTTTACCCATTTTACCGACTAGCCCGTGAACACTAAGAGTTTTTTTAAAAAAATTTGTTTTTTCACTAAAATTCGGATAGGAAGAAAGAGTTTTTTTTGTTATGATGGTGCAATCTATTTTGGCATTACTTCCGACATTGTGTGTTGGAAGGTTGTTGGTTTAATCCTTTTGCCGTTATTTTTCCTTTAAAATGATTTCGATGACAAAAACTAAAACGCCCACAGCAGTTTATGAACAAAATAATTTAACAATTCAACAATGGATTGTGTTAGTATTTTCTTTTCTGCTAGGTATTGCTGCTGTTTTGACTGTTGATAAACTTTTTGTAGCGGATTCTATGCCGACCAGCTCCGTTCATGCGGCGGTTTCTCACCCTTGATCATAAAGAATCTTGCAAAAAAAAGTTTTAAAAAACAATACAAAAATAAATAAACCATATTTTCACGGAGGAAAACACAATGGGAACACGTATTCCATTAGATAAATCCTATATCGAACAGAAAAAGTTGGAAAAGAAACTGGAACTCAGTACAGCAGAAATCGGACTCTCTGTTCGAACAACCAATTGTCTTGATGAACAGGGTATTTGTACTGTTGGCGACTTATTGGCTTGCCAACGGGAAGACCTTTTGAAAATTGCCAATTTCGGTGAAAAAACATTAGAAGAAGTTTATAAAGCCCTTGAAAAGTTGGGATTTATTCGTGCTGATCGTCGTCCTCCAACGGCTAAATCAGCGTGAGGTGAACAGTGTTTGATGATTCTTCCGGTTTTTCCAAGTATTCTACTTCCAATCATTCCGGTTCTGCCCGAGCTGGCAAATTATCACCATCAGCTCCGCACGGCTGGAGTGAACCGATCTTTTTTTCAATTATTCTTATTACGGGAATTGTTGTCTTTGGTATTCAACTTTGGACATGGGCAATTCCGCAACTAACCTTCTATCAAGAATTTGTCGTATCACACGGCACAGTTATTGAAACGAGAGTTGCTGAAATTACAATTGATTCCGTGAATCTTTTTCGACCGGAAGTCCTTTTGGAACATCAAGTTCAGGGAGTTTCTTATCGTGTTTGGACATTTGACTTTCGAACATTGGAACCCAAAGAAGGTTTCGCAGCCAATCGGCAACTTGCAGAATCTGCGTTGTTGCCGTTTCAGTCCGGTCAAACAATCGAATGTTGGTACCAAACCGATCATCCCGAAGAAGCGGTTGTTGTTTGGAAAAGTTCTGTTTGGGGTTGGTTTTTCTTGCTTCTTTTGTTTTCGCTAATCGTTTCAGGGTTGGTTGGTTTGGTTCAATCTTGCCGTTTAATTGCCGTTTCCGAAGAACGGAAGGCTGCCCAATCCCAATCCCAATCCGTTTTTCCGCTTCACTCTTTAACCGATAACTCACAGCGTCTTGATTGGTCAACAGTTCCTGATATTCGTATCATCAACGAAAGTCCCGGAACTCATTTGGCATTTCGTTTACCGATTGGTAATCAACCGATTTTTCCGCTTGTTGGATTAACATTGTTTACGTTGGCGTGGTTTATTATTTCTTTTGGGATTATGTTTCATTCTTTTATTTATTCGGAGGAAAACCGGTCTGATCAAATTATTGGAATTGTATTTCGTGGTTTATTTTGCGGGGTTGGAATCATTCTTTTGATTAGTGTGTTGCGCCGATTATTTCTTGCATTCCGTTTGGGGTTGACCTTGCTGGAAATCTCGGATCATCCGTTGTATCCAGGTCGAAAATACCGCCTTTTACTTCAACAATCCGGTGTTTTGAGATTTGATTATTTTTCTGTTGACCTTGTTTGTGAAGAAATTGCCCGATTTCGGCAAGGTACGGATACGGTAACAAACCGCAAAGATGTCTTTCGGCAAACAATTTTTAGTCGGAGTGATTTTGAAACAACTCCCAATTTGCCGCTCCATCAGGAATTTTTCTTTCAACTTCCTATTGACGCAATGCACTCATTCCGCCACGAAAATAATGAAATCTTTTGGAAAATAGATCTTTGCGCCAAAATTGTTAGTGAACCCGAAATTCGCCGTGAATGTCCCATTGTGGTTCGTCCTGTGGTGTTGAATGACCTAACTCTAGAAGGAAACGGACTATGAGTAGTATTATCAACAAAATTATTAACTCTCCCGCAGAACGGAGTAATCCTGTTTCGCCGCGAATTGTTATTACATTGGACGGACGTGGTAGTCGTCTTTACCAGCCCGGTGAAACTTTGGCGGGCAGTTATTGGTTTGATTTTGTTGGCGGTGATGATATTCAGGCGGTTGAGTGTTCTATTCTCTGGCATACGGAAGGAAAAGGCAGTGAAGATATGGGAGTTCACGCTTTTTGGCGGCACGCAACCGATGCCGGTGATTGGATTGATCCGCGGCGACCAGGACGGTTCCGCACTGTTTTACCGAAAAGCCCATTATCGTATTCGGGAATTTTGATTAAAATTTATTGGTCAGTTCGTGTTCGGCTTTTTCTCGCAGACGGGCGCGAAGCAGTAGAAAATTTAGCGTTCAGGCTTGGCAATCTCCCTGATGTCCGTACTTTGAAACCTGTTGATCTTTCGTAAATAGATTTCCTCGTCCCAAATTGTTTATATACTCTATATTGTCAAAAATCTAAAATTCTGTACAAAATCATGTTTACTCCAATAACGAAAGAATTTGCAT
Organism: Planctomycetaceae bacterium; assembly: GCA_031279215.1. Taxonomy (GTDB): domain Bacteria; phylum Planctomycetota; class Planctomycetia; order Pirellulales; family Thermoguttaceae; genus WRKP01. Next base: position 241 of record JAITIZ010000675.1, on the reverse strand, counting down.
ATCAAAAACTTGCGGAATTGGTAGAACATTTTGAGATGCAATACGAAAGTTACAAAAACAACGAATATAACGAAACACTAACGCGTCGTGATTTTATTGATCCGTTTTTTAAGGTATTGGGCTGGGATGTGGACAACGAAAACGGTAACGCCGAAAGTTATCGCGAAGTGATTCACGAAGATAAAGTCCGTGTCGGTACGGCAACAAAAGCACCGGATTATTCGTTTCGATTATCCGGCGG
>JAITIZ010000672.1 GCA_031279215.1 Planctomycetaceae bacterium | reverse complement strand
CCTTCAACTTGATTGGTTCGTAACTTACCAGAACAACCGGAAATAATCGGAATACCCCCAATAAAAAAACTAATAATAACAATAATTAAAGTTTTTTTCATCATCTTTTTATAAAAAATTTTCAAAATTTTGGTATGTTACCTTTTCAGCAATTCGGAAAAATAAATTCGTAGTATCTGTGAACCATTATAAAATAGACTGTTACTTTATTTTCTGTTTTTATAATGATTGATCACCACAACCGATAGTTCCCAACCCACCCCAAATTCCAAACGGTGAATTCCCTTTTTCGGGTGTATTTAAGTGGGAAGTCGTTTGAGAACCACAATCAATTGTATCGGAAATAAAACGGATAGATGCATCAGACAAAGCAATATTAACTCCACCTGGATGATTACTTGTTGCTGTTACAATACATGCTCCATTGTTAGTATTAGATGGTGAAGAACTATAAAAAGAACAACTTACGGAATTGGGGGGTAACATAGTATTAAACATGCAAAAAACAGTAGGTCCGTCTCCCCAACGCCAACCTTTGCGACCACCGCCATTCACTGTTTGAATTGTTCCACCTGGTCCCCGATAAACAGCACACTCAGACGGTTTGCCTGTTGCCGGAAGAAACAATGCAAGTCCTGATTTACTGTTTTGATCGGTTTGATCTGCTTCGGAAACAAGAGACTCTGAAAAAAACACGGAGTTCGAGGTTCCATCCGTAATACTTTCCATACCGATATCAATTCCAACCCGAAAGATTCCACGTCCATTAGTTGAATCCCAAGCAACATAAGCATCTCCACGACTCCCGAAATAACTTGTTATTCCTAAAGCATCTTCCGATGATTTTTTAGCATTGTCATCAGAAGGACATTTGAGTGTTGGAATATCTGCAAGAAAGGGATTACGAATTGTTCCTGTTGATATTGTAACATCATTTGTTGAATCTGAACGAGGATACCAATCTGCTGAATACGATGTTCGTGATTGACCGGATCGGCATAAACCGGATATTTCACTATGTATTGATTGTTGCTCAATAAATGGAAGTAGCGAAACAAAAAAATTGTATCGCATTACGGTTGTTGTGGCAGAATCGCCAATACTCGAATGTTTCAAAGCAACCCAAAGAGGGTCTCGAATTGTTCGTGGAAATCGTTGATTAATGTCATGGAAATTATGAGAGGCTAATGCTAACTGTTTTAGTTTGTTCGCACATTGCATCCGTCTTGCCGCTTCGCGTGCCATTTGAACAGCGGGAAGCAGAAGAGCAATTAACGCACCGATAATCGCAATCACCACAAGTAATTCAACTAATGTGAAACCTCTAAATAAACGAACCTTCATTGTTTTTTCTCCTTAAACGGAAGAAGTGAAAATTTAAACAGATTACATAACAAATAATCTGTTTTGTTACAAAGTGGAAAAAACGCAACGCCGAGAAACGGCAACAGAATATCGCTCTTACGAATTTAGGAGCGACACGTTACAGTGGGCAGGTTCATTCCCACCGATCAAAGTGGGGCATTACAATATTAAAATGTAATGCTGAATGATACCTATGGAATCACACGCGACGCTCCCTTATCGGGAGCCACGTAACTTTGTGATTCCAAAGTAATTTTCTACACGGAAAATCCGTTGATCTTGTAGAAATTACTATTCGCCTAAGCGATCACTGTATTGTTGACGTACTCGATTTTTTTAACACCCGAATAAAAATTCGGGCAATTTATTTTTCAAAACGTAATTTGATCTCCAAAAATGAAATTAAAAAAGACACAAAATTAATTATCGACTGTATATTATATGAAAGATTAAAATATGTCAAGCCCGCCCCAAATTTTTTTTCTGTTTCCAGACGGAAATTACATACCAAAAAAGTTTGGTAATATGTTGTAACTATTCAAGAGTGATTCAATTGTTTATTATCGGGCGTATTTATCGTCATGAACTTTGATTTCTGTGATTATGTAGTTGATGACAAAAATCATAACAATCACACAAATCAAATGCAGAAACAAGAATAATAAAACAAATTATTGATAAAACGAAAAAAAATGTAAATGTCATTGTCTATTTTGGTCCGCGGATTGCGCAGATTTACGCAGATTTTCGTCCAGTGATTTTTGTAGATAATTCGATCTTCGCGGATTTTCAAGGATTATTTTTTGAGAGTACGAAAGAACAAAACAAACAAAGGAAGAATAGACAAAAAATAGAGAAAATTATTTTCAAAATTTTTTTAAAATAATCTGCGTCATCTGCGGACGATTTCAATTATGTGGCCGTTAATAAAATAGTTTGTTATTTTTCGTGTTCTTTCGTGTGTTTCTCGTGCCAATAATCAAAACTTATTGGTTAACGAAGCGGACACCTTCAAAGAATCACAGTATCGAGCCATGCCATGTTCACTGCCAGTTGTGCAAACAGCGCATCCACTGGTGCTTATCCATTAGTAACAAGATTTGAAGATATTTTAGACGGTACCTCTAACACGCTTGCCGTTTCTATACAGTATCAATAATAACACGAAAGAAGAACACGTCAAATGAAAAAATACCGCCAAAGAGGAAACGGTTATTTTGCCTAGAATACCAAACATATCCGTTTGGTGATGTACGTTAATTTTTAGAAATTTATAACGTTATAGATTTTTTGAAAAAAGTCAAAAATATTTTAATTTTTTTCAAAAATTTTTTCGGTATTAGAAAGACAACGCAGTGATTTCACCAAATCGTCACGCAAAATGCGGATACGGGAACCGATTCGGAAGTAGGCAATTCGTTCTTCGTTGACCAATTTACGAATCATACCCGGACTTACTTTAAGATACTCCGCTGCTTCGTCAACGGTTAGAATTTCTGGATATTCTTTTGGGTCTAGCATTAAATATTACCTAATAAATGTTCACCCATTTAGGGTAATAATTGGGCTTTTTATATTCAGAACAAAAATAGGCGATTAAGGGATATTGCCCGGACAAAACATCGTCCCGCCAATCGATACAAAAAAAAGCAAGATATTCTGATTTGCGAGTTAATTGAGCACCCGGTATTAATTTCATTTTTATATTTTTTCCT
>JAITIZ010000244.1 GCA_031279215.1 Planctomycetaceae bacterium | reverse complement strand
ATACTATTCATAAATTGACAAAAAACAACTTATCCATTTTATCATTGAACCAATCAAAAATCACTAAAGTCTCTTGAACGTACCGACATTTTCCACTATGATAAGTTCGTTTGGATATTTTATGTCCGGTTCAAGAAAGCTTCATTTGTACATCAAAATCATCAGTTGTCAGTCCCTAAAAAACCGACATTGTAACGAAATTAACAAACACCTTAAAACGAGATTATCGATACAATTTTACGCATAGAATTAGTTATAACCCTTTTATAATCAATAGTTTACATCAGTTCCTGTACCTGGTGAACAACGCCGTTTTGAGGAGTGAACCCGGCAGTGAACAGCCGCTTACATGCTTTCATAAGTCTTTGCAATACAAAGACTTGCGTCGAACTAGAAAGAGGTAAGCAACCTTTCGGTGAAGGGTTTTCACCTACGGTTGCCTACCTTCCGAAAACGTAATGGCAATATAAAAACAACCAATTGATAACAGGATTGAGTATAGTATTTAAGGAACGATAAAGACATTGAAGAACATTATCAACTATCCACTATTCACTATTCTCATAAAGTTGGTTTACTTCTTGTCGTGTTAGGTGCCGCCATTCGCCGGGTGTTAATTTTCCGAGTCTTATGGGACCAACAGCAATACGAATCAGTGTTAAAACTTTGTGACCAAGTCGGGCAAAAAGGCGTCGAACTTCACGGTTTTTACCTTCGGAAAGCGTAATGTCGACAACGGTACTGTGTTTATGTTGCCCCTTAATCACTGCTCCCGAAATTTTCGCAAACCCTTCCGCAAGATACATTCCCTTACGTAACTGATTTACGGAATCTTGCGTCAGTTCACCGGCAACCTGAACCCGATACACTTTTGAAACTCCATATTTGGGATGTGTCAAGCGTTCCGATAAAGCTCCGTCGTTGGTTAAAAGAATTAGCCCTTCACTGTCCATGTCAAGCCGACCAATCAGGAAAAGCCGACCTAATGTTTGGGGAATTAAATCAAGAGTTCTTGCTCGTCCTTGCTGGTCGTGGTTTGTGCAAAGATAACCTTTCGGTTTGAAAAGAGCAAGATAAACCGGTTTTGTTTTTTTGAGCCGTTCTCCATCCACTTTAATTTCACTCCGAACCGGATCAACCTTGCAACCAAGGCGAGCAACTAAACCATCAACCTCAACTCTGCCCTGTTCGATTAACTCCTCACATTGCCGGCGACTCCCAAAACCCGCAACCGCAAGATATTTCTGTAATCGATGTTGTTCACCGGATTCCTTTTCAAACAAACTGTTCCGGCGATTCCCTGAATCGTTTGTTTTTACAGCAGGTACGGCAATCTTGGGAGCAATACTTTTAACAGTCTTTTTGGAGAAGTGATCCGTCTTTTTGGAAAGGTGATCCGTTTTTTTGGAGAAGTGATTTGTCTTTTTGGAGAAGTGATCTGTTTTTTTAGAGAAGTGATCCGTCTTTTTGGAGAGGTGATCGGTTTTTTTAGAGAAGTGATCCGTCTTTTTGGAGAGGTGATCGGTTTTTTTAGAGGAGTGATCCGTCTTTTTGGAAAAAGTTTTCGCCGTATTTTCCGAACCAGAACGGCGAAACGATTTTGGGGAAGTGTTTTTTTTAAAAATCTGTTTTGAATAACGTCTGGGCATAAAATATTAAAACGGAGAAAAAAAACGGGAATAACAAACAAAGCATAATAAACAGAAAAAATTATGGTTCATTCAATTCTTCGATTACGATATTTGAATTGGTATAAATATCGATTTCCGAAGCGATTTTGAGTGATTCTCTAACGATTTCTGTTGCGGGGAGATCGCTTTTTGCCAAAAGAGCTTTTGCTGCTGCCATAGCGTAATTACCGCCGCTTCCGATTGCCAGAACACCGTCTGACGGAAGGATTACATCGCCGTTGCCGGAAAGCAGCAATGTTGAAGCCGGGTCAACAACAATCATCATGGCTTCCAAACGCCGAAGAGCACGGTCAGTTCGCCATTCTTTAGCGAGTTCGGTTGCGGCGCGGGGGATATTGGACGGATAATCTTTGAGTTTTGCTTCAAACCGTTCAAGCAATGCAAACGCATCCGCAGTAGAACCGGCAAATCCCGTAATAACTTTGCCTTCTAAAAGTTTACGGATTTTATTGGCATCCGATTTCATAATCGAATTACCAAGTGTTACCTGACCATCACCGCCAATAGCGACTTTACCATTGCGGCGAACTGTTAAAATTGTCGTGCTATGTGATTTCATAAAAAGTAAATGAAAGAGAAAACCGTATCAACCAAATAAGCAATACGATTAAAATAAACAATTTTTTTAAAATAAAAAACCAAAAACAATGCGGATTAGTTTACCTTGAAATGTTTCTTTTTCAAGGACGACCATTTGAATTTTTCTGATTATTTCCCTAGTGTTCACAGGCTGGTGTGTTTATTTAGGTAAGGTAGGCAACCGTAGGTGAAAGCCGTAAGTGAAAACCGTAGGTGGAAGCCGTAGATGAAAACCGTAGATGAAAACCGTAGATGAAGACCTTTCGCCGAAGGGTTTTTCGTAATAGGGATTTCTTGCTCCGGCGGTTGCGCTTTGCTTGACTGCCGGTTATGCACTTCACACCCCTAGCAGGGTTAAGCAAGGAAAAATAAAATCGCTACTGAATAATTACAAATGGAATAAAAAAGTAGTAAGTACACCTAATAGTAAATTCAAACGATTGTATCAATCAATTGTTTTATACCAAAATAAAGGGTTATACACAATAATCTGTTTGATCCTGATTCATTGGACATAACGTTTTGACCGGACGATTTCAATAAGAACGGTAAGTTATGCCGCAACAGTATTTTTTTGATTACTTATATGCCCAACAATGAATTATCCCCAAATTTTCAAATTACATGTCAAATCAATGATTTTAATATTAAATTTTTCTCTATTGGTATTGAGGAGTCCTTTACAAGAATATTATAGTAATAAAATAAGAAAATTATAATTATTAGGCGGTTTAGGCGGTTTTTTCCTATTGAATTGTTTTGGAAAAATGCAAAAACTTTTCCTGTTAATTAAACTTTTCCGTTGTTTTGGACGATTTGATTTTTGTGGGAACTGTCGGTAAATCCGTAATTTATTGACTAATTTAGTGACTGGATACCCATTTTTTGAACAAAATAATATTTTTTTGAAAATTCCTCTTATCAAAAAGAAAAAGAATTATTATACTTTGACACCCAATAAGGATTTTCCTGACTGATCTGGGAAAATTCGTCGATAGAAGGATTCTATCGTTCATCATCACAAGGAAGAAGAAAATGAATTGTCTCCACCGTATTTTAATAGTCGTTTTGGGGATGTTCCTGGTGAGTTTGTGCTGCCAGATTGGTTGCCAACCACAACAACCGTTTTACCTGACCGAAAAGGGACATTACAAAAAACATTTAATTACCAAAGCGACTCGGATTGATTTTCCTGATGTCAATGTTTCCTCAACATTGGAAGTCTGCCAGACTCAGGAACCCTTGACATTGGATAACCCTAATCCAACTGATTATTGGGACTTAACTCTCGAAGAAGCCATCCAGATCGCATTGAAAAACAGCAAAGTAATCCGAACACTTAATGGTGTTGGGTTCTCGCAAGCCGGTGTGTCGGGAACCCCGGGAACACTTCTTTCTTCACCAAGTACAATCGGAACTGTTTATGATCCGGCTTTGATCGAAAGTGATCCGCGTTACGGAGTTGAAGCGGCTCTTTCCGCTTTTGATGGTCAGTTGACAGCTGCGGCAAATTGGTCAAAAACCGATGTTCCCAATCGCGTGATCGGAGATCCCAGTCCGTACATGTCCAATTATCGTGAAGACATAGGAACTTTTTCCGTCGGAATCAATAAATCTGCCGTAACCGGCGGACAGTTTTATGTGAATCATGTCAATCAATATCACCAAACGAATACCACCACTCCAGTTAATTGGACAAGTTATCTCGAAGGCGGTTTTCGTCACCCCTTGTTACAGGGAAACGGTATTCAGTTTAATCGAATCGCCGGCACCGGAGCAACAGCAGGATTCTATAACGGGGTTATGATCGCCCGAATTAGTACGGATACGGCATTGAACGATTTTGAAATGGCAGCACGGAATCTTGTTGCGGATGTCGAAAAAGCGTACTGGAATTTGTATTATGCCTATCATCGTCTCGAATCCATTAAATCAGGACGTGATTCCGCCCGTCAAACTTGGTCCCAAACTCACGCAATGTATGTTATTGGAGCTCCCGGCGGCCGTGCCCAATATGAAGCCCAAGCACGAAGTAATTACTTCACATTCCGCGCTCAGTCGGAAGTTGCACAAAGTAATTTGTTCAAAACAGAAAATACGCTTCGTTACATTCTTGGTCTTACCTCAACAGACGGACGTTTGATCCGACCAATTGATGATCCAATTATTGCTCCATTGAAACTTGATTGGCAAAACGTCGTTTGTGAATCTCTTGTGCGATCACCGGAACTTCGTAAACAAAAATGGGATGTTAAAAAACGTGAACTCGAATTGATTGCATCCAAAAATTTCTTGTTACCGCGATTGGATTTCACGGCAAACTATCGTTGGACAGGAGTCGGCAAAGACCTTTTGAATCCCGATAACAGCCGGAGTAATGCTTATGGTTCGCTTACCAGCGGTAACTATGCAAGTTGGGTGATGGGATTTGAAACATCAATGCCGTTTGGTTGGCGAAAGGAGTTGGCAGGTGTACGCAATGCTCAACTTCAATTAGCCAGATCACGTGCTTTACTTCAGGAACAGGAATTGGAATTGACTCATCAGATTGCCGATTCGTTTCGGGAAATCAGCCAGGCGTATCAACAAAGTTGTACTATTTTGCAACGGCGAATCGCAGCGGATGACGAAGTTAGTTCCGTCAATGCCGCCTATAAAGCAGGAACAACCACTCTTGACCAATTACTCGACGCTCAACGCCGTCAGGCAGAAGCCGAAACAGAATATTATCGTTCAATCGTCGATTATAATCTGGCAATTATGACATTGCATTATCGAAAGGGGTCGTTACTTGAATATAATAATGTTGCGTTATCGGAAGGGATGTGGCCCGCCAAAGCGTATTTTGACACCAAACGCCGCGCTCGGGAACGTGATGCCGGACATTATTTGAATTATGGATTTACACGACCGCGAGTCGTAAGTCGGGAAACTTATCAGCAACATCAAAACTATAACACAATCCTTGATAGTCAATCGTATCCCGAATCCATTCCAACAGAATCTCCCATTATTGCACCGCCCGCTCCACAGGTTATCGAAACACAATCGAATACCTCGCCATTACCGCCGAAATCGGTTGTTGTTCCGGCAACTAATTCCGCTCCATTAACAAACAACGGAACTCCCAGTTTGTCATTGACCAATTCACAGGTTTCATTTACAACTCCTTCCGTCGTCAAACCTGTACCAATACGGAACAACCGGTATATCGAAAACTCTTCGTCTCTACCGCCATTGTAAATTATTGTAAACCGTAAACAAAACGAAAAATAATTCCTTCATAACCGTTCTCGTATCATGTTAAATGGGTGTAATAAATGAGAACGGTTGTGGTTTCAGGTTTTTTTAGATTCTTGTTTTTGAACGGGTCATTCAAACCAAGTTACGTTAGTTTTCGATAATTTCATATTTGTCTTTACCGATAAAAATCAGTAAAGCGGATTTTAAGTTGGGACGATCTTTTAAGCGGTGTGATGTAAGATATTGGTTTAATTGTTTTAAACCGTTCTTACGTTTTTGAGCAATCTCCGACTTAGATGTTTTGGCGGAACAATACTTTAATTCCCAAACCCATTCGTAGTTCACTTGAGGAAACTTGGGATTACGTTGCAAAAATATATCAGCACGCCCCGGAATAACTTCATACTCGCTCATCGGAATATAAAGGTCATTCAAAAGTAAATAAGAAAGTAATAAAATTTTAATATATTTCTCGTCAAAATGTTGAAGATCATAATCGGATAATTTACTAAACGCATTTTGAGAAATATACTCAATAAATTCATGGATGTTCCCGTTAAACGCCATATCATTGATCGTTTTTTCCAACAAATCGGTATTGATCTTAACGAGTTGCGAATTTTCTTCGATAAGCTGCCGAATCTGTTCCCAATAAACTCGTTGAATCGAATAATTAGGAATCACTAATCGTAACCGGTTCACATAAGATTCTTTGATCGTCAGCAAACCCATGTA
>JAITIZ010000596.1 GCA_031279215.1 Planctomycetaceae bacterium | reverse complement strand
TTATGTTTTCTTAGTCCCGCAGGGACGAGATGTGCATAACCGTAGGTGTAGCGAAGCGCAACCTACGGATCAGAACCTCATCTCCTTTGTCAAAGCCCCGCATGGGGCGAGATTATAGTTGAGAGTGGAGAGTTGATAGTGGATAGTGTCGCAAGCGGAATTATTGCCAATCCGCTTGCGACAACTCTCCACTCTCCACTCTCAACTCTCCACTCTCCACTATCAACTCTCAACTATTATCTCGCCCTTGCAAGGCTTCTTTGGGAAAATTGGGGAGTTCCTGCTCCGGCGGTTGCGCTGCGCTTGACTGCCGGTTATGCATTTCACACCCCTAGCGGGGTTAAGAGCAAAAAACAAAAATTCCACTGATATATTACGAACAATTAAATTGATGAATGCAAGAAGTATGTAAAATAATTCGGAGTACCGCTTCACTTCCGGTTTACTCTGTTTTACAATATTTGAAGAAGTATATCGTCTGGCGAGGTAGTTTTCAAAAATGTTCGGACTTTTAATTAAACTACCTCGCCAGATGAAGTATTTCGTCAAAGGATGCAAATGTTCGCTTTATCAATTTACGTTTCATTATGTCAGAGAAAACCGCAAAAACACGGCAAAAACAAACCAGCGGGAAAAAGACCACTGCCCAATCACAACCTCGCGGGTTGCCGGGATTTTCCTTTATGACTTCGGACTTGATTCGCGGTCACACGGAAACAATTATTTTAGCAAATTTATTGAAAGGTGATACTTATGGATATGAAATTAACAAACGGATTCAAGGTTTAACCGGTAATCTTTACGAACTCAAAGAAGCAACACTTTATTCGGCATTCCGTCGGCTCGAAAAAGCCGGACTGGTCAAGTCTTATTGGGGCGACGAAGAAACCGGTGCAAGACGGCGTTATTATTCCATCACCGATGAAGGTAAAAGCGTTTATTGGAGCAGCAAAGTCGATTGGGATAAAGCAAAAGAACTCATTGATGGGCTTATCCGTGAATTTTGAAATTTTGATAAATTATTGCCTTGTCCTATTCCAACCGTTTTTCAACAAACCGTCTTGGGAATCATTCTTGAAATCGAAATATGGCCGGATTATAATTCCGGTTTAAGTGACGGAATCGAAACATAACATTATAAACTGGAATGTAGGAAACCGGAAAATGATAGACACGCCCATGACAGAAACGGAATCCACAACACCAAAACCATTCAGCACAACAAGTTATCTTGTGCAAACAACCTTTTGGGCAACTCTTTTGCCGGGGATGATTGTGTCTGCTCCGGTTTGTTTTTTTGCCTGTTTTAGTCCGGCATTTTTTGCAACGATTCCGATATTTGTATTTTGTGTATTTCTCTTTTATTGTTTCAATCAATTTCGAAAACAATTCACAGCAAATTTACGTGCAGGAAATATACCGAATAATTTTTTACTTTGTATTCTACCGTTTTTTCTGCCGTTGTTTTACATTCTCATTCTTACGGCAACTGCATTCTATTTTGTTCATTCTTCACAGGAGATGTTAAACTCATTTGCATTCTTTGGGATACCTCATTATGCTGGTTTACATGTTGCGGGCATATTGCTTATTCTGTTGTTTAATGTTCGGCATGAAGTGATTTTTTTCTTTCCGATTGCCATTTCTTTTATTGTTATGCTTTGGGGAGTGATTTATATCTCACGTTTTTCCGTGTCGGTAACACAACGTAAAAGCGGTTTAGCAATATTTTTCGTTTTGACTGTTTTTCTCTGCCTATTGGTTTATCAGTCGCAACAACATTTTCGGGAAATAATTCTGGCTCCTCGTTATGATAATGATGTTGTTGACGAACATGATACTCTTTATCATTACAAACCGTTTTCTGAAAATAATCAATTGATTAAAATCAACTCACCGACATTACAAATTGACAGTGATTATCCGAAAATTCATGGGGCATTGGCATTATTTCCGGTTTATGCTGCTGCGGTTGAGGCGGTGTACCAGAATATTGAAGCGGGGCAATCCGGTACGATTATTCAAGGCGGTCCGACACCGATAGCATTTGAATCGTTATTAAGCGGTAACAGCGACATGGTCTTCATGGCAATGCCTTCTGAAAAACAATGGGCGGAAGCCGAATCAAAAGGAATCAAACTTTCCGTTACACAAGTTGGTTATGAGGCGTTTGTGTTTTTTGTCAATCAGACGAATCCGGTTGATCATTTGACTCTTGAACAAATTCGCGACATTTATTCCAAACGCATTACCCGTTGGAGCGATGTTGGCGGTAACAACCAAAAGATTTTGCCGTTTCAACGCCCTGAAGGTTCCGGCAGTCAAACGATGATGATTCAGGTTATGGGTGATGTTCCGCTTGCAAAACCTGTACGGGAAGAATTTCAGGATTTAATGGAAGGAATTGTACAACGTGTTGCTGATTATCGCAATTATAGTAATTCAATAGGTTTTTCGTTCCGTTATTTTGTTGAGGGAATGTTCAAGTATGACGGCGTAAAATTGTTGCGGATTAACGGGATTGCACCGACAATTGAAAACATTCAAAATGGTTCTTATCCGTTGATTGGGCAAATTGTTATTGTTACTGCCGGAAGTTCCAATCCTAATGTTGTACAATTGACAGATTGGTTTCTTTCTCCGCAAGGTCAGGATTTGATTCGCGGTGTTGGTTATGTTCCGCTTCAGGCGAAGTCGGTAATTTCAGCCGAATCTGTTCCAGAACAATAAGTAGGACATCTTTAGTAATTCCATTTTTATTTCGAACCGATGCGTTCACGACGGAGTTCACTCCGTATTTGCGGGAATATGCGCAAGATAGCAATTCAGACCTCACACGGTATTTATAACGGAATAGCACCGGTGATTATTTCGGCGAGCCGTGCTACGGATATTCCGGCGTTTCACCTGGATTGGTTGTTCCAACGGTTGCGTGAAGGATATTGTGTTTGGCGGAATCCTTTTAATCAGCAACAACAATATATTAGTTTCCGGGATCTTCGGGCGATTGTTTTTTGGACTAAAAACCCGGAACCGTTTTTATTGCGGTTTGACGAGGTTTGCGGACAGGCATGGACTTACTATGTTCAGTTTACGTTGAATGATTATGAGTCTGAAGGGTTTGAACCTAATCTTCCTTTGTTGGAACAACGCATTAAAACGTTTCAGGAACTTTCACGCCGAATAGGAAAAGACCGTGTTATTTGGCGGTTTGATCCTATTCTTGTTTCGGATGGTTTATTGGTTGAGGATATTTTTGAGCGGATTTGTTTTATTGGCGACCGATTGGCGGGTTATACGGACAGGCTTGTATTTAGTTTTGTGGACATTACCAATTATGTGAGGGTTTATCGTCGTCTTTGCCGTAATCCGTTCCATCCTCGTGAACTGGTGAAGGCGGAGATGATTCGGATTGCTGACCGTCTTGCAGGGCAGGGCGAACAATGGCAGATGCAATTGTCTGCGTGTTGTGAACAAATTGACTTGACCTGTTACGGAATCACTCCCAACCGTTGTATTGATCCTGAACTGTTACAACGGTTGGCTCCGAAGGATCAAATGTTGACCGACTATTTGACGCAGGCAACCAAGGATAAAGGGCAGAGGAAAGGTTGCGGATGTATTGTTTCGAAAGATATTGGTCAATATGAGACCTGCCCGCATCATTGTGTTTATTGTTATGCCAATACGTCATACCAAACTGTTGAACAGAATAAAAAGCGTTTTGGAAACGATTCGGAAACAATTTTGCACGAACCGTAACAATATATTGTTCTGACGAGAACTTCTAAAAACTCAAAATTTACCGAGCGTTAACGGTGTGGGCTTGTCCCGTCCTGTTGAATTTTAGGCACAAAGCGCGGGGTAAACCTCGCTGTTAACTTGGTTATTAGAAATTCCCTGATGTTTTTTTGTTTGAAAGAAAAGTTCCTGCTTGATATTTCCGGCTGTTGAGAATAATATATTGACATTGATTTTCATTTCCGGTTCCAAACCTATTGGGGTATTTTGGGGATTAATGAAACGCTTGAGGATTTAGATTTTTTGAAAACGGTTATGCGATCAGATCATCGTGGGAATGACGAATTACGTCCTGTTACAGTTAAACGTTATTTTATTGAGACGACACCGGGTTCGGTTTTGATTTCGGCGGGCAAAACAATAGTTCTTTGTTCGGCGAGTGTTGCGGAGGAATTGCCGAAGTGGATGCCGAAAGATTCGCTGCGCGGTTGGATCACGGCGGAATACCGAATGTTGCCCGGCAGCACCAACCCGCGAACTCCGCGCAACGAGAAACCCGACGGACGCGCCGCCGAAATTCAGCGTCTTATCGGACGTTCACTCCGTTCAGTAGTCAATCTTGAAAAATTAGGACCGCGGACAATTTATATTGATTGTGATGTTTTACAAGCTGACGGCGGAACGCGAACTCTTAGTGTTACGGGTTCTTACCTGGCGATGATTGATGCGATTGATTCGTTACATTTAGCGGAATCACCGGTTACGGATTCGGTGGCGGCGGTGAGTGTTGGAATTGTCGGCGGAGTTCCAATGCTTGATTTACCGTATAGTGAAGATGTTGAAGCGGAAGTTGATATGAATCTTGTGATGACTGGGGCAGGGCGATTTGTCGAAATTCAGGGAACCGGCGAAGAATACGCCTTTTCCGAAGAAGAACTCGACCAACTACTCCAACTCGGAAAAAAAGGAATCCGCAAATTACTCAACATGCAAAAGAATTACAAAAAAAGTAATCTATCTGTGGAATAATTTTTTCGGTACTATTTTTGTAGTATTTCCTTAATCTCTTATGTTATGTTTTCTTAGTCCCGCAGGGACGAGAGGTTCACAACCGTAGATTGCGCTTTGTTTTATTGCTGGTTATGCACTTCACACCCTAACGGGGTTCGAGGTTAAGAAGGAAAAATAAAATCGCTACGGAATAATTACAAAAAAACGGAAATTTCGCTAAAATATT
>JAITIZ010000554.1 GCA_031279215.1 Planctomycetaceae bacterium | reverse complement strand
CGATTAGGTGTTCGATCTCGATTTTCAAAACGATCACGATTAGGTGTTCGATCTCGATTCTCAAAACGATCTCGATTAGGTGTTCGATCACGGTTTTCAAAACGATCTCGATTGGGTGTTCGATCACGGTTTTCAAAACGATCTCGATTGGGTGTTCGGTTACGGTTTTCAAAACGATCACGATTGGGTGTTCGATCACGATTTTCAAAACGATCTCGATATTGTGTTCGGTCGCGATTTTGAATCTGATTATTGTTTTGAAATTCTTGTTTGAATTTTTCGCGCCGTTCCTCTTTTATTTTCTTATCCTGTTCGTTTTGTTTTTGTAACCGTTTAACTCTCGAACTGCGCCGCAACGAAGATAATTTCGGCGGATAAGGCGGAATAAGGCAATCGGGAGAATTACCAATCAGATCATTTCGTCCGGCTTCATGCAACGCCGATTTAATATCGTGATAATTATTCGGTTCATCGTACATTAACAAAGCTTTTTGAAGCCGCCGTTCTCTGAATTTTTTCGGTACATAAACCGGTTGACCGTCCCAAGGATTGATTCCGGTATAATAAATACTTGTCGCTAACTCGAAGGGAGCCGGAATAAATTCCTGAACCTGTTCCGACCGAATACCATGTTTCTTCAAATACACTGCGGTTTCAACCATCATTTTAAGCGTTGTTCCGGGAAAACCCGCCATCAGATAAGGAACAAGATATTGTTCTTTTCCGGCAGTCGCACTGATTTCCATGAATATGGAACAAAATTGGTCGTAATTATCCGCCGTCGGTTTATTCATCAATTTAAGTACCGCAGTATCCGTATGTTCCGGTGCTGTTTTGAGATGACCGCCGATATGATGTTCGACGAGTTCTTTGATGTAACGTTTATCAAGTAACGCCAAATCTGTTCGGACACCGGAGGCGATAAACACTTGTTTCACTGCGGGAATGTTACGAACCGTCCGTAACAGTTCAATCAGTTCCGAATGATCCGTATTCAGATTCGGACATGGTTCCGGCATCAAGCACGATGTTTTACGACAAACATTTTGGGCTTCCGTGTTTTGGCAACCGAGCGAAAACATGTTCGCCGTAGGACCGCCAAGATCACTAATAATTCCATGAAATTCCGGTTGCGCCGCAAGATGATTGATTTCAGTAACAATGGATTCGCAGCTTCGGCTTTGAATAAACTTGCCTTGATGAGCAGTTAGCGAACAAAAAGTACAGCCGCCGAAACAACCGCGATGAATCTGTACCGAATTTTTAATCATTTCCCACGCCGGAATTTTTGCGTTTCCGTAAACCGGATGCGGTTTTCGGGTGAACGGCAAAGCGTAAATCCGATCCAATTCCTCTTGCTGTAACGGTAACGACGGCGGATTGATAACAACAGCCTCCAATGCGTGTTCCTGAACAAGTGTAACACCAAGATACGGATTGAGATTTTCATAAATCAACCGTGTCATTTTGGAAAATTTCGATTTATCCTCTTCAACTTCCTCGTGAGACGGTAGATGAATTGTTGTTTCGGTTTCTTCGGGCAGGTCTTCCGTTTGCTTGAGACGGTAAGCAGTTCCGCGAATGTTACGGATTTCGCTAACCGGTTCGCCGTTGCGAAGCCGCCGCAAAATTTGAAGAAGCGGCATTTCGCCCATGCCATAAACCAACAGATCCGCTTTGGAATCAAGAACAATAGAACGTTTAATTTTATCGCTCCAATAATCGTAATGAGTAAGCCGCCGCAAACTAGCTTCAACTCCTCCGGCAATAACCGTACAACCCGGATAAGCTTCGCGTGCCCGTTGACAATAGGAAAGTGTTGCGCGGTCAGGACGAAGACCAATTTGACCATTCGGACTGTAAGCATCTTCATTTCGGACTTTGCGGTTAGCCGTGTAATGATTGATCATGGAATCCATGTTTCCGGCTGAAACACAAAACGCCAATTTCGGTTCGCCGAATATTGTCCAAGGCTGAGCGGAATGCCAATCCGGTTGCGCAAGAACGGCCGCCCGAAACCCATCAGCTTCAAGAACACGCGCAAGCAACGCCGCCGCAAAACTCGGATGATCAATATAGGCATCGCCCGTAACAAAAACAACTTCAACTTCATCCCAACCGCGCAACAACATTTCATCACGAGTCATGGGAAGCGGTTGTAATGAAGACATTATTTTCCTCTTTGGGGTTGATATGAGACCTTTACAACATGACAAATTACCGAACAAATTACCTTTGAACGGTTTGAGTTTACTATATCTTTGCAAGATGTTCGGTCAATATTTTTAAGAACTTGATTTATTCGTTTCAGGATTTTTTTATATTTTTATCAATGTCAATTGTTGCGAAAATATTTTCTAACATTGTTTTCCTTTCCTGCCGTGTTATCAAAAAAGATTGTAACAATTCATGCAAAATTCATAAAAGGCAACACAACCTTTCAGTAAAACTTCATCTTAATTATTTTCACGAAATAGTTACAATTTTTTTTGTTGCGGTGCTGTGTTGCGGTAAAAAAATAAAACAGACAGGTTGACAAGGTATTAGGCAGATTTTAATATTTTAACATATTAACAATCAGCAATGTTGCTGATCGTTATGAAATTTTCTCATTTCAACATTTGAAAAAACAATGGATTTTTGGTTTTGGGCTTTGATTTTTCTTGGTTTGTCAGTATTTTTTGCCGTTTTGGAAATATTCATCACTTCCGGCGGTATTCTGGCGTTTTTATCGGTAACTACGTTGTTGACCGGAATTGTACTTGCGTTTCAATATAGTCCGGTTTGGGGCGGAATTTACCTGTTTGGTGTGACGGTCTGTATTCCTGTTTTTCTTTGGTTTGCGTTCAAAATTTGGCCCCATACCATAATGGGACGACGTATCCTTCTTCAACCGGAAGATGATCCGGCATTACAACCAAACACGGAACTACTTGCCCTCAAACAATTGGTCGGAAAACAAGGGACGGCACGGAGCAAAATGATGTTGAGCGGACTCATCGAAATCGAAGGAAAACGACTCAATGCAATCAGTGAATCGGAATCACTCGAACCCGGTGATACGATTGTTGTTACAAGTGTGGATGGAATCAATATACTCGTCCGAAAAGTTACTGCTCCACTAAATGTTCCCGAAAAGACGGCAACAAATAAAACAGAACAAGAACCAACTATTGATGATCCGTTTGCATAAAGGACTTAAATTCAATCTCTCAATCTTGTTTAGATTCCTACTAGTTATTATATTTTTTTACCCGAAAATGCGGTTTTCGTTTCTTAACAATATTTATATGATTTTTAAGTAAACGTTACACAGATTTTATTCCTATTCATTCAAAACCGGTAAATTTATAGATCAGCAACAAAATCTTCCAATGAAGAACAATTAGCAGCATGAACTGCTAACGACATTAACGCAATTGTATCAGTCCGTTGATTGAGTGAATCAACAATCTTTTTAGGAACTTTTCCAAATTTATTTTTCAAGATTTCCAGAAT
>JAITIZ010000543.1 GCA_031279215.1 Planctomycetaceae bacterium | reverse complement strand
AGTTGAGAGTGGATAGTGTCGCATGCGGAATGATGGTAGTAATCCGCTTGCGGCACTATCCACTATCAACTTTCCACTCTCAACTATTATACTGCCCTTTCAGGGCGAAGACCTTTTTAAACTTAAACAAAAATTCCACTGATAGATTACAGATATTTTAATTTGTTGTTAGTTTGGTCTTGTTCTTTTTGTTCTTTATTCCGAAGGGTATTGGCGATGATTTTAATATCGACACAATGATTAGCGTTCTGCGGATCAATTCCTTCCGCCTCAACCGGTTCCGAAAAACCGGCAGCATAAACCCGAAAATCGTTTTGATTCATCCCTTTAGAAATAAAATAACGGTAAACATTCACCGCACGGCTGTAAGATAAATCCATCGAATCACGATAAGTTCCTTGTTCGTTGTATTCGGCATGACCGGTAATCTGGATTTTGAACGGCAACACGGAAAACTCCTCTATCAAGAGATTGAGATGACGTTTGGCGTTCTCGTTCAACTCATCACTGTTCACCGCAAAACAAATCACTCCGCCTTTGATTGATTTTTCATCGATATAAGTTGTTTGAAAGCGGCTTTTGTTTCCTTGGGAGATAGCGGTTGCTTGTTGTTCTTGTTGTCCTTTTTTTTCTTGCTGGTTTTCCTGCAACTTCTCTTGCGTCTGTTTGGCTAATCCGCCGCGAAAAGATTCAACCGCCGCTTGTATTTTGGGAACTTGGAGCGTACTCATCGCATAAAGCATGACGAAAAAGCATAAAAGCAACGACATCAAATCCCCGTAAGTCAAATACCAATCGGACATCCCCGACTCAACTATTTCCGTTTCCGACATAATATATACTGTATCCCGTAATAAATTGGTAATTTTTTGAATGTTTGAAATATGTTTGAAATATATTTGAAATATGTAGTGGTCCCGATTTAAAGAGGTATTCGCCCAGATAGTAGTTGATAGTGGAGAGTTGATAGTGGATAGTGTCGCAAGCGGATTACTACCAAACGGCAATAATTCCGCTTGCGACACTATCCACTATCAACTCTCCACTATCAACTATCAACTATCCACTATCAACTAATAAATTGGGCGTAGGAAAAAAATTATGACGGGGCAAGCCCCGCCGTTAACTTGCGGTGAAATGTTGATTTTTAGGGGTTTTCCTTATTTATATTTCTGCTGTTCCTTTGGAAAAAACACCAAGCAAATTAAGACCGTTTTGTGTTATAAAATTTTCCGTCCAAGATGATTTCAAACCTTGTGAAAATCCGTTGACAAACTGTGTTTGAAACTCAGCGGCTTGTTCTTCAAGACTTTGCGGATTTTGCGGATCATACGCATAAAATGTAGAACCGGTAATATTGAGGGTTTCAAAAATCTGTTGAGTTTCAGCGGATGATTCGGTGTTGTTTGTTGCGTGATTGACGGTGTTGGCGGAGTGATTCCAATTGCTGAATTGCAAATTCCAATCAAGTGTTACACCGTCAGCACCGATTCCAACAACCGAACCGGCTTGGAAATACGAACCGAAAACCGAATAAGGAAATATCTCCGATACCGTTTCAACCGGTAATTCCTCCGGTTGTTCTTCATCGGGAATAAAATCCGGTGTTTTGGTTTGAACGGTTTCTTCGTTATTATTTTGTTCTTCGCTGCTTTCTTGCGAATTTTTAAGTTTTGTCTCTGTTGGGTTTTGTGAATTTTTATTATTTTCCAGAGATGTAATAAGGTCTATTTCGGAATTGACTTTATTTGAAAGGAGAATTGAGAGATAAAATGCTAGTTGTTCGGTTGTTGAGGTTGTTGTTTCTGTATTTTCAACGGATTGGGTGTCTGCAATTTCAGTATTCTTGGTTTCGTCCGGTAATGCAACCGGTTGGTTGATGAACAAATCAATTTTGTATTCCAATTCTGCATCGGCGGGAGTTTCGAGAGTGGAATCAAACCCGATGGTAAAATTCCGAGACACGGTGTTGGCGGGTTCCGTCAACCCAAGTTCTTCGCGTGTTTTTTTCATCAGGTTAATAAGTTCTTGATCGCCGGCAAGAGCCTCATTCACCGCTGCGGCTAAATCGGCATTTCCAATTCCTGTTACCGATATTGTGCCGTCAAGAAAGTTGGCGGTTAAATCAAACGCTTGGTTTTCCGAAAGTTCTATGCCTTTTTCCGCCAGTAATTCGTTCACTCTTTCCAAAACGGCATTTTTGTTGACACGGATTGTTTCAACTCGTTCTGCTTCGGACATTTCCGAAACGGTAAGAGCAACATCGTTTACGGTTTCTGTAGTTGTTTCCGTGTTTTCGGTTGTTTCGGCGGGAGTTGCCGTTTGTAACGCCAGTAATTGATCGAGACCTTCTTGGGAAATCTCTAAAATATCCGATGTTGATGTTGCAACATTGTTCGTTTGAGCGGTGCCGTTACTGTAGTTGGCAATTGCGGCTTGTAATGCTGAAAACGTTTTGTTATTACCTTGCGAAAAGAGAGACGAATAATTGACGTAAACATGGGAACTTGTTGGAGAAATACTCATAATTGAAGAATTGAAAAAATTATTAGTAAAAACCTTCTGAAAAAGCAAACACCATTTGCGTTTATCGTCAACATCCGCAAAAGTAAGCAACATAAAACAGATACGATGTTGATTTGGCAAAATATTCCGAATAATCGTAATATATCAGTGGAATTTTTGTTTTTTGCTCTTAACCCTGCTAGGGGTGTGAAATGCATAACCGGCGGTGAAGCGAAGCGCAACCGCCGGAGTAGGAACTCCTCCATTTTCCCAAAGCCCTGCAAGGGATAGTTAATAGTTAATAGTTAATAGTTAATAGTTAATAGTTAATAGTTAATAGTGAATAGTTCGCAAGCGGAATTATTGCCGTTTAGGTAATAACTCCGCATGCGACACTATTAACTATTCACTATTAACTATTAACTATCAATAATCTCGTCCCTGCGGGACTAAGAAAACATAAGAGATTAAGGAAATACCACGAAAATAGAACCAAAAAAATTATTCCACGGATATATTCTAAAAGAACAAAACGGATATAATTTGGCACTATGGTTATTCGATTTTGTTTCTTATTTTGACAACGGTTACCGTTTTTTATTACTTATTTTTTATTTTTTCAATGAAAATTTCAATTAGTCGGGAAGGTTTTTATTTTTTGTTTATTGTTCTTATGATCCTTGTTGGTTCGGTAATTCGGGAGGTCAATCCGATGCTGCTTTTTGCGGCATTTCTTTGTGCTCCGTTGGTAATTGCTTGGCGATTGGGTCGTCGTTCACTTCGGGGATTACAGGTTCGCCGGATATTACCCATGCAAATTTTTGCGGGGGAACCGTTTATTGTTCACCTCGAAGCAACAAATCCCAAACCCAATTCTTGGTGGTCGCTTTCTAGTTGGGGAATTGTCGTCGTCGATAGAATACAACCCCTTTATAACAATTCCAAAGAAAAACAAGAAAAAATAAAACCTTACGAACCCGCAGTTTATTTCGAATATATTCCCAACGGTCAAACAAGAAAAAAATCCTATGCCGGACGTCTTCCGCAACGTGGCCGTTATAAAATCGGTCCCGCAATGATTTCAACCCGTTTTCCTTTTGGGTTCTTTCGCCATTGGATGGAACAACCCGACACCAACAGTGAAAACACCGAATTTTGTGTTTATCCCAAACTTGGTAAACTCTCAACCCAATGGAAAACCCGACAACATGAAGCCAATGAAAATCAACAACGTAATCGATATCGTCCGACGCGAGTTTCGGGTGAATTTTTAGGGGTTCGCGGTTGGCAGCGCGGCGATTCCAAAAGATGGATTCATTGGCGGGCGTGGGCAAAACACCAAGAACCGGTTGTCCGGCAATTTGAACAAAATCAAAACCGTGATTGTGCTGTTCTAATTGACTTGTATCAACAAGGGGAATTTAATGAAGTTCAACGTGAAAATTTTGAGTTGGCAATTAGTTTTACGGCGACTCTTGTTTCTGAATTAACTCGGCGCGGCGGTTGTAATTTGTTTTTTTCGACCAATACCGGATACAATGACTATCTTTATGGTTTGATTTGTTTACCGATTGTCGAGAGTATTTTGTATCGTTTGGCATTGGCGGAACCAAGCCGTGAAGATGGTTTAGCCCAAACACTGTTTAAAGCAATTTCCCAAATTGATCCGAGTGCGGAGTTGATTCTTATTACGCCGGCTTCGTTCAACTTACTGCAATCACCCCGTTTTCAGGAATACCAAGCCGATCCGCGGTTTCGATCTTTATTGCAACGTATTCGGGTTATTGATACTTCGAGCAATGATTTGGAAACGATTTTCAGTGTGTAAACCCGTAATATTACGGTAGGTAACTTCTAAAACTAATATTTAGGAGGAACGCAAGCGTCTCGCCTGCCCTGTTTTTTTACAAAAAACGCCTAAAAATGCGGTCGAGACGACCGCGTTCCTTCTAACAATAAATTTTTACATTAGGTTTTTAGAAGTTC
>JAITIZ010000490.1 GCA_031279215.1 Planctomycetaceae bacterium | reverse complement strand
TGTTATCTAAAATTTATAAATTGAATATGAAATAATCACTTGGTTGCTTGTTCCTCATAATTTCCTCTAAAACATGTTGTAAACCTTCTCCAATATTTACCAATTCATCATGTTTGATTGCAAGTTTATTATGGATGTTGCACCACTTTGTTAAGTCTGTTTCAAATCCCCAAATTCCCCAAAAATTATTCCATAACGTATCAGCCGCTTTTACATTTTCTATAGCAATATCTATACGTTTTACTGTTTTATTTACTTCAATAATTTTTGCTACAAGTGATTGTTCAAGAGCATAAGCAATAACTGAACGTAACGGTTTTGCACAGCCGGAAGGTGAATATGTTTTATTCTGTATCTTCCTAAATGTTGCGTATGGTAAAAGTACATCTTTTGTTTTTCTGAAAGTTTGAAAAATAACACTACCCACTGTTTCAACATAACACGCTTCAACAGTGTTAAGAGTTGGAGTTTGTCGTTTTAATTGACGAAGGAGCGGTACGTAGGATTTTTCCAATCTTTTATACATCTCGTATTGTCGATCTTCGCGAACATAAGACTCTGCCCGTACTAAGCACATTACAATAAGATGATCAGTATGTTTATCTTCAAAAGCACGTTGATAAGCGTTATAAATTGTTTCAGGATCATTAATAATTGTATGATACCTTCCAATATCTGTTTCTTCTTCCGGTTGTTCCATTAACGCGGTTGCATCTACAACCCAAATAGAAACATTCGATTCTGCCAATTCCGTATCAGCACGTTGATTGCCCTTATACCATCCGCCCGGCATATCAATAAACCGAACTTCAAGTTTTTCCGTTCTTGAATTTTCCAATTTAACGCTAAGTATAAAATCATACTCACGTTTATCTTGTGTTCCCTGAATAGAAACAATATTGCTCACATCCAAATTATGACCGGAACCAAGTGTTTGAAGCTCGGTACGGCGTTGCGTAATAACGGGTTGTGTTCGGGCATCGGGAACAAAAGTGGCTCCCAACTCAGAGAGCTCTCGTTCCAATTCCTTGTACATTGCCGCAAGAAGACTCGTTTTACCAACACGGGAAGGACCAACCATTGTAATTTTTAAAATAGGATTTGACATTGTATTTATTGTAGTTTGAGTAAAAAATTTAGTTACGAAACAAAGTTAAACTATGATTTTAATTGTTCGACAACGTCTCCCAATTCTTTAAGATACCTATTCCAGGTATCACGTAATTTTGTATTTTCTTCAAGTGCAGCGTACTCAGCGGACCATATATCGGCACGGTATTGTTCATAAAAAATGCGCCAAATCGATTTTGCCTCGTCATAACCGCCGATACGTAATACACCGTCACAAAAATCCTCGACAAATGCAGATAGGGCACGATTAGGCTCTTTCGCAAGACCTCGAAGCGCAGCACAACAATCCGATACTGCTTTTTCCCATGCTAATTTTGTTTTTTCAAAAGCATTTTCAAATTTATCTTCCGGTAAAACTGCAAAATCATTATTTCTACCCAATGGGTCAATATTTTTACGAATACGATAAAGAAGATGCCCCCGAAATGAAAATGTTATATCTGCGAAATATTGTATTGTCTGTGCTATTTTTTTACCGCTGTCAATCTCTCGAATCTGATCGGCAAGTTTAAGCAGCCATTGTTTTGTATCGTTTTTTAACTCAACATCAAAAATGTTTTCTAAACCGCCTTGATCCGTATTCATGAAAACATCACATACTTCTTGACGTACATTCTGAATTATTTTATCCAATCCCTCATCTAATTGATCAAACGCAGTTGCAAGATCAAGACGTAATTCATGATATTTGTCACTAAAATATTGGGTAATTCCCGCTCCGAGCATGTCGGACCGATTGAGTTTAGACGATAAATCATATTGCAACAATTCGTTTTCAATCTCTTCTAATTTCTGCACAAATTCAACATCTTCAGTGTTACATTTTTCTTGATACTTCTCATCAATACTCACCAAACCTGCTGCCGTTTTTCTCCAACAGTCATTGAACATTCTATCAAGCTTACCCGGTGTACCGACTCCAGCAACAGTTTTCGGTAATGCCTTTTTCGCCTTCTCAATAAATTCATTAATGTTTTCGATAAGCGTTTTCACATTTTCAAAACGTTTATTGTAAAGCGTTTCGTCGAGCAAATTTTGATTATTAGCAATATCGGTTAATATCTCATCGAACTTATTGAGAACCGCATTTTGATCAGAACAATCGACTTCAATATAAGATCGTACTCCTTTGAGTGGACTATCATGAAAATCTTTCGGCAAGAATTCTAATGCTTCTTTTGTTGTGGGATCTAACATCTCGCTGGAGAAAACATTGACCATAAAATAGGACCATGCGCCAGGTTCTAACTCTGGAATAGCCTCTCTGATAAGATTAAAAAGCCGGACATTGTCTGTACGAATACCGCGTACGTTAATTTTACGCAACATAATAACGGCATCAATATTTTTACCGAAATCCTCCATCAATTTTTGTTCTGCATCAGGAACATGCCGATCACCCAAACCAGGCGTATCTCCAACCGAAATTTTCTCATTCTCTAAACTTGGAAAACTACAATGAACCTCTGCTGATTTTACTGTTGCCCACGTAACTAACGGTTGACCATTTTGATCACTTTTCGCCGTGTAATTTCGTATTTCGTTCATATCAATCCGCTTTTTTTTCTCTCCTAGATAACGTCGATAACGCGGAAGTTCGCGGTGTAAACGTTCAATAACTTTTTTTATATCAGAATTTTCATCAGAACTTTTTTGTAAAATTGCATCAGGAAGCGGTTTTTCAAATTCTTCAAGTGACTGCGGTATTGGCAGTTCCATTGCTTTGTAAAACGGAGCAATCACCCGATTCAAAAATTCTTCTTGCGAATAAAATTCAATATCCGCATAAGCATTTGAAACAGATTCGTTTTTAATAATTGCAGCAACGCCTGTACAATCACCTTGTCCGCCCGTAGGAATTTCTGTTTCAGCGAGTCCTGTTAAACGCTGTAGGAAAGTACTTTTTCCTTGACCGGCATTTCCAACGATACCGATATTCAATGTCGGACGTTCAAAACGCGATTGGATTTGGCTAAGTTCTGTAAGTCTAAGTAAAATCTGTTCGTCGAATGTTTTCAGATCGTTTCGTAACTCTTCGATTTTTGCCTTGTTTTCAGTTGGAATGTCCTTCTCCAAAACAATCGGTAAAAATTGGGCAAAAGCTTCCAATGAAGATTGGACCTCTTTGAGTTGCTCAATTGTTTTAGCTGTTTTTTGAGCAATTGGTTTGCGATTTTCAATAATACTCTGAATTTTCGCAGTTCGTGATTCGGCTGAAGTTGACATAAAGGATTCCTTTATTTGTAATAATTAAAAAGATTATTAGAACAATACCAATGTGTTAACGTAAAATATTTTATTACCGGAAGAATCGGCGGCGCATAGAAAAAGGGCGCGATTCCATTGCCGTCACCTCAGCTTCGCCAAAAGCCATACCGACGACATTAACCACGCCCTCCTTGCAAAGGAGGGGTAGCATTTGTCGCTCGGTATAACAAATTTTGGCGATTTGAGGTGAGCGATTCTACCTAACTAATTTTATTATTTACGTATTTTTATGTTTATATCATAATAGTTTCTGTTTTTTGTGAGGAGAATGTTTTGGGGGAACTTCTAAAAACTATTTTTTTTTTCAAAAATGCAACATTACAAAATAAATGTTTATAAAAACAGTATAAATTCAATGTTGAATTTTAGTTTTGAAAGTGTTTTTTGGTTTGCAAGCCGCCAATCGGCGAGTCCCCAGTTTCTCGTAACCCACATATTTTGTACTCCTTCACCAAAAAAACAAGTCCCCCCAAAAAAATTATTCCACCGATATATTACAAAATACGTTTTTGCAAATTCGGCTGAAATATTACGGGAATTGTAGCCCTACTATTAACGAAAGGGCATCTCTAATAATTCCCAATTCACCGGAAGTTAACGGCGTGAGCTTGCCCCGCATTGTTAGACTGAACCAATAAAACACGGAGTGAACCCCGTCGTTAATTACTTTGGTGAAAATAAAAATGGAATGATTAAAGATGCCCTACTATTTTTTAAATTAACTTGAACACTTCGGGGAATCTCCGAAAAACTTCCGTGAAAACGCGAAAACCGAATGGTCAAATGTGAAGGGTGATGAGTATAATACCGCCCCCTTGATTTCCAACCATAAATAAAGTATAAATTTGTTTTCTTTTAGGTATTCGGAAAATTTATGTTTACAATACCTTTTGATAACCCCTTAACTTATTTACAAACCACCATGTTTTTAGTTAACACAGAATTTGTTCCTGGTAAACGTATTGTTCGTGTATGCGGACTTGTTCAGGGCAGTACGGTTCGTGCCAAACATATTGGCAGGGATATTGCGGCAAGTTTGAAAAATCTTGTTGGCGGCGAGCTCAAGGGTTACACCGAACTCTTGAACGAAAGCCGCAATGAATCACTTCGCCGAATGGTCGAACAAGCAAACAACCTCGGTGCCAATGCAATTTTGAACATCCGTTACGGAACCAGTGCTATTACTTCAGGCGCATCCGAATTACTTTGCTATGGAACGGCAGTTGTTCTTGAAGACGTTTAGGAGGGAACACAATGCAACCAATAATGCAATCAACAATGCCGTCAGCAACACAACCAACAATGAACACATGGGTCGAAAAGTTTGCTTTTGGTATGGCAATCTTTTTTATGATTCTTTTGCCGGTTCTCTGGGTTTTTGTGCCGATTAGTTTGCTTGTCCTTCTTAACGGGCGGATGGAACAGCAACAAATTGAGGTAATAGTAACAATGGCAGGATTTATATTCTTTTTGGGTTCCGTCGTATTTTTTCCGTTAATGTGTATTGCCTGCTCTATTTGGATTGAGTCTTCTCATTTCAAAGCGTTGGCGAATGCGGAAAAGGAATTATCGGATATGCTTCTTTCCGATTTGAAAACATTGCCGCCTAATTGGAATCCTAGCGGGGCAGTTTTCATTTGTGAAAATGTGGTTATTGCAAACGATTATTTCAAGACGTTTCTCTGGTTTTTTCGCAAGATTATTGGAGGACGTTCACGGAGTTTCGAGCGTTTAGTTGAACGTGGACGGCGCGAAGTAACGATTCGGTTGCTCCGTAAAGCCAAAGAATGCGGTGCCAATGTTGTTTGGAATGTGCGTTACGAAACGTCAATCGTCAGAACCAATTATAGTTGGGCGGGAGGCGGCAACAATAATAGTACCAAATCAATGGCAGGTGTTGAAATAATCGCTTACGGAACAGCCTTTGCAATAAACAATGAATCGCGAAAGTAGTTAATAAAAGTAGTTAATAAAAGTAGTTAATAGTAGAGCACAGAGAGAATTTTTTTGAATACGGAAAATACTGAGAATTGCAATAAAATTGCAATAAAATATAGAATCATGCCGCAAGTGAATCACGGTAATACACAACAATTTATTTCTCCGTGATTTCAGAGTTCTCTGTAGTGAAAAATGAGTTTTTGGAAGTTCCCTTAAATTAGTTCGGGTTCAATCGGTTCCGGTTGACAATAGTAAAGAGGGAATGTACAATTAGACACCGTGACTGATGTAATACAAAAGAAAAAAACAGAAGAAGATAATTCCAATGAAGACCGTTCCCGAAAAGATATTGCTTTAGCGGTTCGGATTTCCAATATCGGATTCGAAATGGTATTTCCGGCGGTGATTGGTGTTGGACTGGATTATCTGTTTGGTACAGTGGCTTTGTTTGTTGTACTGGGCGTTTTGCTCGGAGCCGCTCTTGGCTTTTGGCAACTCATCAGAATCGCTTCCAAAACCGATTATAAATAATTAACCGATCTTGAATCGTTTTCGACTACACCACAGAAAAAATGTAAATTAATACAAAATAATAACGATGTTAGAATAAATATTCTTTCATCTTCCCATTTATATTCATTTGTCAGTTTTTAATTGTCCATAAAAAATGAGTAACGGAATAAATATTGAAGACCTTGTTGCCGGACATGTTAAAGATACGGACTATTTTCATCTTCCGTTTTGCCATCTTGAAATCCCTCAGTTTCTAATTAATCTTGGCATAACAAAGTTCGTATTGATTGAGATAGCCGCTGCTATTTTGATGGCTGTTATTTTTTTACCGTTGGCGGTACGGCTTCGCGGCGGAAAACCGGTTAAGGGGCGTTTTTGGAATTTGATTGAAGTTTTTCTCGTTTATATGAAAGATGAAGTAATTGTTCCATCAATCGGAAAAAAAGATGCAGCTTTGTTTCTTCCTTATTTATGGACGCTTTTTTTCTTTATTTTATTTTGTAATCTTGCCGGAATGCTTCCTTGGGCAGGTTCGCCAACCGGTTCGGTCATGGTAACAAGCGTTTTAGCTCTTTGTACATTGGTTGTTGTAATTGCTACCGGAATGATTTATCATGGAGTTACTGGTTTTTGGCTTGGAATGATTCCGCCTATGGAAGGAACAATCGGAATTGTTTTGGCTCCGTTTATGTTTATATTGGAAGTGTTTAGTTTTTTTGTGAAACACTGTTCCTTGTGTATTCGTCTTATGGCTAATATGTTTGGCGGTCACTTGATGATTGCCGTGTTTCTCGCATTTATTCCTATGTCGGCGTGGGCAATTTACGCATGGATTCCTATTACTTTTTTAGTAATCCTAACATCCGTTTGTGTCAGTTTTTTGGAATTGTTTGTCGCCTTCCTTCAGGCGTACATTTTTACTTTTTTGACTTCCGTGTACATCGGAATGGCAATACACCAACACTAATGAAACGGAAAAGGAAAATTTACAGATTGAAACCCTGAATTTTCCCTTTCCAATCCACTATCCATTAAAAATCTATTAAAAAGGAGATTTTCGTGAACAAGTTTGCTCGAATTTTTGTTTTTTGTTTTGTTTTACTTTTCGTGTTTGCTCCTGTTGCCGTTTTGGCGCAAGATAACACCGAAGTATCTGGAGGAACCGCCGCTTCCTTTTCGCTTACCAAAACTTCGCTTGGTTATCTCGGAGTGGGGATTGGAGCGGGGTTAGCGGTGATTGGCGGAAGTATCGGGATTGGTCTTATCGGATCACGGGTCATCGAAGCCTCCGCCAGGCAACCGGAAATGCTCGGACAACTCAGAACACTTATGTTTATCACCGCCGCTTTGGTTGAAGGTCTTGCCCTCTTCGCGCTGGTTATTTGTATCCTGTGTTTGTTCGTCGGATAATCAGAACAAAATTACAAAGTCACACAACGTAACACAATGTGTAAACCTTCAAGAAACGGAAATTTGTAACTTTTTGTCCGTGAAGATTACATGATTGTCAATGTTTTTGAGTGTTTCTGATTGAGTATTTTTAAAAATGTTGATATTCGAAGTAAATTACCGGAAGATTTTATCAAACCGTTATGGATCACCCAATTGTCAAAAAATCAAAGAAGAGTTCTAAAAAACGACCAGGGAATATTTATGATACTTTTGTCAAAAATATTTTTGGACGGATTTTGGTGTTTATTGATTTTTTGAAAAACTATGCCGATCCTTGTTTCGTTGACAATATAGATATTAATAAAATCTATCCCGGACCAACCCATTATATTGGTCTGAAAGGTGACGAACAAATTTTGGATTTGGTATTTTGTTGCCCGCTTAAAAAATGTAACGCCAACATGAAGGCGGTCATTTTATTTGAACATACCGGAGGTTCACTTAGGACATTACCTGTTCGGTTGCTTGGTTTAGCCGGTACAATTTGGTGGACAGAACTCAAAGAGAAACAAAAAATCCTGTCGGCAATTTATTTTATTGTTCTGCGAACCGGTAAAAAACCGCGTCGTCAGTGTTATACCCGATTGGCTGATTGGTTGCCGAAAAATGAAAATGGGCAACCAATCGGTGCGGCACCGGAGATTAAATACGATGTCATTGATTTACCGGCAATAAAGAATGATAACTTATGTGGTAGTGCGGAGTTGCGTCTTGGTTTGGGCTTTTTGAAAAAAATGACCGAAGGTATGGAAGAGGAGTTTGCTGATGCTATGTTGCCGCTCATAGAAATTGATGATGCAGAGCAACAAACGATTTTGCTAAACGAACTTCTTGAATTTACTGCTAAAGTTTTCGCTGCCCGTAAAAAACGCTTGGACGCCGAAATGGTCAATGAATCATTAAAACCTATTTTTAAGGAAAGGACAAAAACAATGGTTATGACAATCTTTGAAGAAGCCGAGGCAAGAGGTGAGGCAAGAGGTGTGGCAAGAGGTGAGGAAAGAGGTAAAGCAATAGGTGAGGAAAGAGGTGAGGAAAGGGGGAAAGCCATAGGTGAGGCTGAAGCCGGACGAAGGATGGTTTTATTGGCGTTGCGTAAGAAATTTATAAAAATTCCTAAACGTGTTGAAGCAGTAGTTCGTCAAATGTCAGATCCAATTGCATTGGAGTCGTTGATGTCCGATGTATTGGAAAGCAAGACCTTAAACGAATTTGAAACTGCATTACAGTAGATAAAATCCATAACAGTCCTATTTTTGAATCGTAAATTTATTTTTATCAAGAGAAGTAAAATAATTGAATAAATGTGTAAAATTTTTGTTTTGTACGGTAATGATCAAAAAAAAATAGATTGTTATTAAAAATTTCGGTGCGGGTATATTGTTGAGTGTTCTCTGAAAACGAATTTTAATAAGTATGAATATGTTTTTTGGTGTTGCTGTTAGGTAGTCGAGAGAGTTGAATGTTTCAAAATCAAAAAAAGTTATGTTGATGACATAATTTTTTCAACCTCCTGTAAATTCTGAATTTTCAATTTCCAATTTCTTTTTACAATGAACCGTTACATTTTTTTTGCTGGAATTGTTTTACTATTTGTGGTGGTGTTGTGTTTTGTTGGAACGTTGCGAGCGGTTCCGGCGGGGCACGAAGGTCATAGTCACGAGCCTGCTGTTTCTTCGGAAACCGAACAGGAGTCACACAAGAGTGAACACAAAGCACCTAGTTTGAATCCGTTGGAAATAGTTTCGGATACTGCGATTTGGTCACTTGTTATTTTTTTACTTGTATTCGGGATTCTTGGCAAGTTTGCATTTGGACCGATTGCTAAGGCACTTGATGAGCGGGAAAAGGGGATTGTTGATAAGATTGCGTCAGCTCAGCGGGTTAATGAGGAGGCGCAAGATATTTTGAAACAATACCAACAGAAATTGGATGATTCTAAAGCGGAAGTCCGCCAGATTCTTGACACAGCCCGAAAAGATGCTCAACAGGTTGCGGACGGGATTATCGCTAAGGCGCGTGAAGTTGCGGTTCAAGAACGTGATCGTGCGATGCGTGAAATTGACGATGCAACAACATTTGCGTTGCAAACGATTGCGGAACGCAGTGCGGTACTTGCGACAAATCTTGCGGGAAAAATGATCCGTGCCGAAGTTAAACCGGAACATCATCGCGAACTAATTCGTGCTGCGCTTGATGAATTTGCTAAAAATTAAAGTTCTCTAAAATATAAGAATATTAACTTTAACAACAATCAAATTGGTAACGACAATGGAACAGGATGCTCAATTTGCTGCGGAATTTAATGCAGATGTGGATGTTGAAAAGATTGCGGAGGTTTACGCTGAAGCGTATTTGAACGTTATCGAAGCACAACATCATTCTATTGACGATGCTGTTGAAGAATTTGCGTCGTTGATTGATATTTTAAAAGCGCAACCGAAATTTGCGTCATTTCTTGCTTCGGCAATGGTTTCGACGGAGGAGAAAGTTGTTTTACTTGAAAAGGCTTTTGCGAACACGGCAACACCGTTATTCTGGAATTTTCTGAAAATTGTTGCCAAACGGAATCGGCTTGATATTCTGATACCGATTTTTGTGCAAACGAAAAAACTGCAAGATAAACATTATAAACGTATTCCTGTTATTATTACAACGGCGACTGAAATTGATTCGCAATTACTTTCATCGTTATCGGAAAAACTATGCGGAATTATTGGCGGTGAACCATTGATTCGGTGTGTGGTTGATCCTGAAACGCTTGGCGGTATGGTTGTTCGGGTTGGTGATACGATTTATGATGCTTCGATTCTGACGCGGTTAAAAAATGTCCGCCGGCAAATGATAGAACGCAGTGCCCATGAAATTCAACGTCAACGAGATCGTTTTCGTACACCGGATGTTGCGGAATAAATTTCCGTGTATTCTAGGTTTAAAATAAAAACCTACTGAATAATTACCATGAATGAATAATTACAAACCATTACGAATTATTATCGATCTAAGAAGTTTGCTTGACGAATCATTGGCGTTTCTTCTTCGTCATCGGCTTCGATAATTTTTTTCGGTTTTGTGAGAGTTTTTGATTTTGTCGGCGGTTTTCGCGGTAATTCAGGTACGAAAACATCATTCGATTCCTCTTCTGAATTCTTTGGAGAACTGGAAAAAGGAACACGTTTACCCATTGTCAATGAATTATTTAATGAATTGTTATGATGATGGGCAGATGAATTATGTTCTGATAAAGGTTGCAGGCAATCGGGACAATATTGGAACGAGGAATTTCCCGATAATAACGGGATTGGTATTTGAGGTGATGTTGTGGGAGTTCGCAACACATTTTTTGGTGATGTACCTGTTTGCCAAGTATTCTGAACCGGTTGTTGAGCAACAACTCCAGAACGTGGAACAGGTTGACCAACCGGAAACTGTTGACCAACCGGAAACTGTTGACCTGCCGGAAACTGTTGACCAGCCGGAAACTGCCGCCCGGCAGAAACCGGTTGAGTCATTACTTGTCCTTGTGGTCTTACGTTTGGCATGTCCGAACCAAACAAACCGGACAACGGCGACATCACACCAGTTACTGTAGAAAGCAAATTTGTTCCTGTTGATTTTGCGGATCGGAGGAAACCCAAACCGGAAATCGGTGTCATGTTGGGGGGATTATTCGGTATATTATTGAACGGTAATGTTTGTGCCGATCTTTGTTGATTGGGTTGTATTGCGTATCGTCTATCTTGTTGTGTTACGGGATTGGATGTCAACATTGGTTGATTCATATTCGGTACATTGGCTTTATTGGCTGACAACTGCTGATTCATTCGTTGTCCATTTCCCTTTAAAAATTCAACAGCAGACGCAATTATTTCTTTTCCGCCTGTTGGTAAATTCATATTGTAATTAACTGGTTGTACTGTTTGAGGTATTGGGTAAATTTGTCGTGCTTGGGGGTTGAGAATGGTTTGAGCGGTTTGAGATGTTGGGACAGTTTGAGCCGTTTGTTGTTGCATCATTAGAGCCTGTTGAATTTTGGCGGATTCCCATAATTGCTTTTGTTGCGCTAACTGGGCTTGTTGTGCTAATTGCTTTTGTTGCGCTAACTGGGTTTGTTGTGCTAATTGCTTTTGTTGTGCTAACTGGGCTTGTTGTACCAATTGTTTTTGTTGCGCTAACTGGGTTTGTTGTGCTAATTGGGCTTGTATTGCTTCCTCTTGAGCAGCAATTTCGCGGGCAGCCTCTTCACGAATCAAGCGTTCCCGAATTGCCATTTCACGTGCTGCATCTTCACGAATTTTCTGTTCCCGAATTGCCTGTTCCTCCGCAGTTTGTGCCGCAACACGTCGGGCTTCTTTCCGTAATGCCTCCTGATGAATTTGTAATTCAAGTTCTTTTTGTTTGTCAATTTTCATCTGAAGTTTTTGTGCTTGTTCCAGAATTTTTTCTTGTATCTTTGTTTTTTCTAATTCTTCCGATTTTTCCGAATGAGCAATTAACTCATCAGATAATTCATTTGACCGCATATCAAGTTCTTCTTCAACTTCTTCCATTGCGGCGGACATTCCCTCAAGATATGCTTGTTCCATTGCCTCATTCAAAGCCTCTTCAGAAAAAATACGTTTCGAATTTGAAGAAGCCGATTGATTGTTAATTGATTTATCTATTGTTGTTTTAGAAATTGTTTTACCGGAAACGGCAGTTTTTTTATTGTTACCGGTTTGTGGTGAAACCGGTAAACCTTCACTGCGTTGAAACACGGGTTTTGTTGGAATTGGATGAAATCGCGGAGCCGGCATTGGCGATTTTATTTCTGTTTCATCTGATGGTTGTTCTTCATATTCTTCATCATCATTTTCTTCGGTATTTATGAGACCGGCTCCGACGGAAAGGGGGTTATGTCGTGAATAACCGGTTGGTGCGTAACCAATAGGCGGATAGCCGGTTTGAGAAAAGCCATTTATTGCTGCCAAACCATTTACCGGCTGATTCATCATTGGATAAGCAAAATAGTTGTTGGCAATTCCTCCTGCCGGAATTCCTCCTGCTTGTATGATTCCTCCTGCAATACCCGGAGATTGTAGAGCTGAAGCGAGTTGTACTGCGTTGTTTGAGACCATTGCCACCGGAACCATCATACCGCAACCCGGCGTCATACCACAAGGTCGCGCTGCCGTACAACCCTGGTGCATTGCACAAGCTTTGATAACGACATTGTTATTGACAACTCCGTTGGGTAATCGAACACCGGATGGTGTCATCATTCCGACCGGGGTTGTAACACCAGCCGCCGCAACCACTCCGCCTGTTGTTATTGTCGAGACTCCGGGAACAATTCCCATCGAAATAAGCAAACCATTCGGTCCCGCAAGAACCGGTGTTTTGGGATTTGCCGGTTGTAACGGCGGAGTTTCAATCGTTTTTTTGGGCGGAACCGGTGTTGGTATAATAGGCGTATTGGGTATAGTAGAATTGTTTGGTGCAATAGGGGCATTCGGAATTGTAGGGGAGTTCGGCAACCTTGTTGATGGTACTGGTGTTGTTCCGGGCAAAACCATTCCGTTATTACCGAGCATTAACATTTGCTGGTTTAAATAATTGGGGTTGGTAACCCGACCGCAATTGGGTGTTAAACCGCATGGTTTCATCGGGCTGCAAAACGGTGTTAAACCGCAAGCTTTGGCTCCATTATTGATTCCGGCAAAAGAATTAGGATCGGAAGGATCGATCCACAAACCACAGCCGAGTGTTCGGCAACAAGGATCTTTGGCGGTACACTCTGGGGTTAAACCGCAATGACGGCGGAACCCTTTATTTTTCTTATGATTTTCACAGGAACAATTATGGTCGTTGCCTTTTTTGAAAATATCCCAAAGTCCTTTTTTTTCGGAGGAACATTTTTCGCAACCTTCGTCAGTGCAATTGTTTTCATCATTACAAGCAGAATCGGGCGGGCAACCGACCCATGGTGTTCGATTGTACTCAAACGCCCAATCACACCGGAAAAGATGTCCCCGATTCGTTTTTTTGTGCGAACAACCGATCAAACTCAATATAAGACCGATTGCAAGCAGCAAAATCAATGTATTAGAAAAACGAAACATATTGAAGGAAAATAAATTAAACATGGTCTTCTCACCGAACGGTTGTTACCGAACCAAGTTATCGGTTTATATTTTGTGTATTTTGCCAATTCTTTTCAACTCTATTCAAATTCAATTCTGTTTGGTTCAAAAGTCAAATCCAGGCGCAATACCGACCCATTGCGTTAAACATCGGATCGAAATAAACGGAATAATTAGAAAAACCGTTAAACTCGTCTTATTTTTACAAAGATTTCCCAACTTTCACTCTTCGCCTGATAGAATAGGCAATTTTCACAAATAAAATAAGAATATTTGATAGTTAATAGTTAATAGTTAATAGTTAATAGTGTCGCATGCGGATTTTTAGCTGGGATAATTGTAAATCGTTTGCGACACTTTCCACAATCAACTATGTATTATCAACGCATTTACGGGGCTTTGTGAATGGAAAATTCCTGATCCGGCGGTAAGGCGTTCTCGAGATCGTGGTAATTGTGTCCTGCAAGTACAATTTGTTTTAGATTATTTGTACATTGTATTCGTCTTGCGGCTTCTCTTGCTGCTTGGACTGCGGGTAACAGTAACGCAATTAACACACCGATAATCGCAATGACTACCAGTAATTCTACTAAGGTAAATCCAAAAAATAAACGAACTTTCATTGTTTTTTCTCCTTAAAGGGAAGAAGTAAAAATTTAAACAGATTACATAACAAATAATCTGCTTTTGCCAAAAAATGGGAAAAACGTAACGCCGAGAAACGGCAACAGAATATCGCTATTAGAGTTAGGAGCGACTCGTTACTGATGACAGGTTCATTCCCACCGACAAAAGTGGTGTATTACAATTTCAATATGTAATACTGAATTATCCCTATAGTGTTACACGCGACGCTCCCTTATCGGGCGGGCTATAATCCTAACGCCCCTATCGGGGCTAATATAAAAAACAAAAATTCCCCTGATATATTACAGAATTTTTAATTTATCTTTCAGTGGCGAAAAATCGTTATTTAAAATTACCTCCACATTTTTTGTAAGTTTTTGAAACACTTCTGAATGAATGATATTAGTCTCCGGTACAAGTAATCCGCCCACTGCCGGATGGTTATTGTTATTGTTATGATAATTCTGTATAATCGGTACCAAATCACATTCCAAAATACGTTGGTAATCCGTTTCGCCTTTTCCCGTCGAAAGCGATAACGTATCACCGGTCTCCAGCGTTTTTTTGCCGATATTATTGTAATGAATATCGGGTCCTTCACCGACAGCGAGAGCGGTTGTGTCGAATCCGGTATTGGCAATTGAATTGGGATGAATCGCCTGCTGCGTCATTGCATTGCTCATAAACAAAGGATCATTGTTTCCATATCCGCGATTCCGGTTTACTGATTGTGATAAAATTTGTTGAAAAAATTGCTGAAGTGTTTGCGAAGGATGAAGCGGCGAAAGAATTTGCGACGATTCAATTTGCGGGAAACCGCTGACTAAGGAAATTTCCGTATCGTGAAACGGCGACCATTCGTTACGAATCAGAGCCGACTGTTCAACACTCACCCGTTTATCGTTCAATAAATCAATACGGTAACTTGGTGCCCATGTCGTTCCTTTGGTCAGATAAAAGAGCCGAATTGTTCCGGCGGTTTTACCGTTTTTAGCATTCACCTGAAAAAACATAACCGGACGGTATTCCGAATGTTCTGTAACAGGTTCATCCGTTTCAATCGAAAAAATTTGTTGTCCGGTCAGAAACACATATTTTTTGTCTGATGTTTCCAGTTGGAACGGCAGATTAAACGGCGCGGAAGTGGGGGCGGAATAAACGTTGGAATAAACATAATAATCCGAACGCAAACGGGAATTATCGGTGAATAAAGAATTTGATTCACGCGGTTTGGAATTACTGATCAGTTTACCCTGTACAACAGATTTATCCGCAAAACATACAGTAATATTTTTGCCTGCTAAATCGGCGATGTTTTGTAACGGATTTTTAACATCAACCGGCAATGTTACAAGCCGTTGTGCTGTCCGAGTTTCGATATTTAAATCACTTTCAATGAAAAACGTCCCATGAATTACTTTCGGGACTTCGTTCCAGCAGTACAAACCAGGTGCGGGAACCGCAATTTCCTGCTGAACAACCGTAACTCCATTTTTGAACAACGCAATTGAATGCGTTGTTGGTGTAACAGTGATTTCATTTTCAGTGTTACATAAACCAATTG
>JAITIZ010000422.1 GCA_031279215.1 Planctomycetaceae bacterium | reverse complement strand
AAATTTAAAATCTAAAATTACAAAATCTGATTTCTCTGTGTTCTCTGTGTCCTCTGTGGTTAATAAAAAAAATATTCCACTGATATATTACTAAAAAACGAATTTTAAAGTGTAATTGGTATAATTACAAAATTCGGCAACTGTTTTTTGTTGTTCTTATTTGACAAGTTAGACAAGTTATCTGTCGAGTTATCTGCGGAATAAACGATATTACTCAAAAATATTTGTGCAAGAAATATCGTAACGATAAATATTCTCATATTTGAAAACTGACGGCTTATACAATTTGTTAATAATTTTTTCATTTTTAATTTAGTTTGAGTAGGGATTTTTTGAATACATAATTCACGAAAAAACTTTTGATTGTTCCTGATTTTTGTAAACAGTTTTTTCATTTTTGATCAATCATTGAAGTCGCCCCAAACATTGCGGGGTTTGAAATTTTCCGGTTTGGGTTTGTTCAATGCCGGTACAGCATTCTTGGCGTAATTTTCATAACGTTTAATAAGTTCTTCGAGTTTGTCGGGATGAACAGTTGAAAGATCGTTTTGTTCATTTGGGTCATCCTTTAAGTTGAATAATTCTTTTTTGATTTGTTTTGGTTTATCAAGATTGGTCAAGACAAGTTTCCAATGATCGCGTTGTAAAGCTCCGCGATTGGTTTCTGCGTTGTGTAAAATTTCTGTTCGGGCGGACGGTTTATTTTCAAAGAGTGTTGCGGAAATATCTGCGCCGTCAAGCGGTAATTTTTGTTCAATAGTTGTTCCGGTAATTTTGAGCAATGTCGGATAAAGATCGGTAATATGAATCGGTTGTTCGGAAACGGTTCCGGGCTTGATTTTTCCGTTCCAAACAGCAAACGCTGGAACTCGGATACCGCCTTCATACAATGTTCCTTTACCGGCACGAAGACTGCCGTTATCCGTTACATTTTTCGGATTCGGACCGCCGTTATCGCTTGAAAAGAAAATCAGCGTGTTATCCGCAAGACCTTTTTCCCGTAACGCCGAAATCACTTTGCCAACTGCGGCATCCATTGTTGAAACCATTCCGGCATAAATTTTTCGTTGCGATTTTCCCTGAAGTTCCGCATATTGATTTTTCCATTTTTGTTCAGGAACTTCCTGATACGGACTATGAACAGCATTAAAAGGAATGTACAAAAATAACGGTTTAGAATTATCGTATGATTTAATCAATCGTTCCGCATCTGCTGCCAGCAAATCAGTCGAATAACCTTTTTCATGGACAGGTTGACCATTGCGATGCCAATCAATTCCGTTGTCGCGATTGTGTTCGTAGTAATCAATCGCGCCAAGATATAAACCGTAATGATAATCAAAACCGCGTTGAAGGGGTAAATATTTTTTCTTTACTTCACCAAGATGCCATTTCCCTAAAATTGCCGTGTAATAACCGTTATTGTGTAACGCTTGCGGCAATGTTTGCTCGTCTGTGGACAAGCCGTAATCTGCCCAAGGACGAATCACGCCGGTTTGCAATCCGTAACGAATTGGATAACGTCCTGTCATCAAAGATGCTCGTGTCGGCGAACAAACCGGCTGCACGTAAAATCGTTCCAACCTCATTCCTTGCGACGCAAGACGGTCAAGATTCGGCGTTTTAATTTCCGTACCATGCCAACCAACATCCGCCCAACCAAGATCATCAGCAAGAAAAATAACAATATTCGGACGAGTTTCTTTTGAGACAGATTTATCATCTGCCCGAACATTACCAGACTCGTAATTAAATACAGTCAGCAATATTATAACAATAAACAATAATTTTTTCAATTTTTTTCTCCTTAAAAAGGGTGATGGAAATTGGCAACAATAATAATGTAACTGTCGGGCAATTGGTTATTTTGTGTAATATTTTTGGCGGTAAAAAAATAAACAGTTATCTCATGTTGTTATAAGATCAAACATACAAGAATCATGCCAAATCTATTTTCAACTAAAAATCCTTTATTTTTAATACATTTTACTGTTTAATCCATTGTTGACCCATAAAATATCACGGTTTAACCAGCATATTTCACGGACAAGCCGTTAAATATGCTGGAACAATTGAAAACAAAACTAACGAGCCGATTTCGTAACATTCGCATCGAGTTCTAATGAAACTTCGTTTTCTTTTTCTTGTACGTTAATTATTAGCGGAGTTGTTTTAACATCAGAAAATTGGGCGGCGATAACACTGTATTCTTTGGTTCCTGCCTCAATTCGATTGAGGATTTTTGTTCGTTCCTCTTCATTTTCCGGTAAGACAGCCGGCATGGACGGAGTAATCACTTCTGTTTTAGTAACAACAACTTTATATTCGCCTGCCGGTGCGCCTTTGAAATAAATATCTGTAAAAATTTCGGCTTTTCCTGTTTCATCGCTGGCACCGCCGACCACCCATTGTTTATTACCGGAATCCGTAGATCGGAGTGAAATGAGCGCATCGGAAACCGGTTGATTTTCCTGAGTCAAATGAATTACGCAACGGTAAAGTTTCGGAAGATCCGCCGGAGCTTGCCGTCCTTTATGACAAGCAGTTGAAAATAGAAAAATTGAACAAAGAATCAATAAAACAAAAACAAAACGACTCAAATTGAAATTCATAAGTTCCTCAAAATTTCTAAAAATTAAATGTACTTATTACACTTGAAAATTCGGTTTTATAGGAATACACGGAGTGTATTCTATCCTTAAAATCCAGTATTATCCTATAATCGTATTAAAAACGAGAACCGAATTGACCCAAAACGTTTTGTAATTGTTTCAGTAAATCTTATTTTCTACTTTATTTTTCAGTTGAAGAAATATTATTGAAACAGTTATCAAAAATGGCACGGAATAATTATTCTGTTATAATTTGTCGAGAACGTAAGTTCGTTTTGCCCATTGTTCCCATGCTTCCGCAAGACGTTTAACGGTTTCCGGTTGTTTTTCTGCCAGATCGTTTAATTCTGTCGGATCGGTTTTTAAATCGTACAATTCCCAAAAGTTACGGGAGTTAACCCAAACTAGTTTCATATCATTTTCCCGAACCCCGCGATTTTTTTCATGTTCCCAAAAAAGCATCCGTTCTTGTTGCTGCTCACCGTGAAACGCATTGAGCAGACTGCGTCCTTCCATCGGAAGAATTGGTTTTCCATTCCATTCTTTGGGATATTCCGTATCGGCAAGTTCAACAAAGGTTGGCATGAGGTCAATGATATGACCAACGCTTTTTTCAAATTCACCCTTTCGCGAAATTTCTTTGTTCCAATGAACAATTAACGGAGTACGAATTCCTCCTTCGTGAATATAATGTTTGTATAATCTCCACGGTGTATTGGCGACATTGGCCCAACCGCTACCGGTACTGTGATAGGTTTCCGGTTCACCCATTTTTTCGAGTTCTTCGCCTTTGTGCAGGATATTCTGCGGACCGGAACTGACATCAAATCCCCATGGATCCCATTCGGCACATGCCCCATTATCGGACAAAAATAAAATCAACGTATTTTCAAAATCACCGTGTTCTTTAAGATCAGCAATCACCCGACCAATATTCCAATCCATACGGTCAATCATTGCGGCAAATATTGCCATACGGCGGGCAAGGTCGGCACGGCGATCAACATCAATCGTTTCCCAAGCAGGATTGTTTTTATCCGCCCAACCGGTTTTTTCATTTGCCCAGTTTTTCGGAACTTCACCTCTCGGAGTTAATTGTACGGAATCATCAATGACACCGAGTTGACGTTGCCGTGCAAAACGTTCTTTTCGTACAATATCCCAACCTTTTGTGTAAGTATCAATATATTTCTCAATATCTTTCTTCGGAGCGTGCAATGGAAAATGCGGAGCAGTGTACGCCAGATAAAGGTAAAACGGCGGACGTTCTCCATTTTCGTTCACTTTTCGGGATTCCGCTAAAAAATCAAGAGCATAATCCGTAAAAACATCAGTAGCGTAATATTCACCGTTTTTGTATTCACGTAACGGTTTTCCAGCCGGCAGCCGCGTATGAACTTCCGGCTTGAAAAATGAGGTAAAACCGCCAATCAAACCAAAAAATTCATCAAACCCGCGCCGAAACGGTCCCGGTCTATTTCCCATGTGCCATTTTCCGCTCATATAAGTCCGGTAACCGGCTTTTTTCAAAACTTCCGCCAATGTAACACAACGGTCTGTCAAATAACCTTCGTAACCGCGCCGTTCGGATCGTCCGTCCATAAGTCCAATACCTGCCTGATGCGGATACAATCCCGTGTTGAGCGAAGCTCGTGACGGACAACAGCGCGTTGTATTGTAAAACTGTGTAAAACGAAGACCGCCTGCCGCCAATGCATCAAGATTCGGAGTCTTAATTTCACCGCCGTAACAACCAAGATCAGAATAACCTAGATCATCCGCTAAAATCAATACAATATTCGGAGGTGTCGACGCAATAATTGTTGAAACAGAAAATAATATAACCGTACAACAAAAAAACAAAACAGAGGTCTTCATCATAAATCTCCAATATAAATCCTATAAACGAAACGTTGTCCTGTTAGAAACAAGGTAATAGCCCAACCGAATTTGCAAAAAACGTATTGTAATTGTTTCAACAAACATCCTCTTTACCTTATTTTCAAACCAAACAATCTCAGTAACAATAATTTTTACAAAAAACCAAACATCATTATACTTCCGGCTGTCATTGAAGCAATGTCTATTTAGTTGATAGTGGAGAGTTGATAGTGTCGCATGCGGAATGATGACCGTTTGGGTAGTAATCCGCTTGCGACACTATCCACTATCCACTCTCAACTCTCAAC
Source organism: Planctomycetaceae bacterium (assembly GCA_031279215.1). GTDB lineage: Bacteria > Planctomycetota > Planctomycetia > Pirellulales > Thermoguttaceae > WRKP01. The sequence continues at coordinate 620 of JAITIZ010000422.1, read as the reverse complement.
TACTTCGGGGCTTTGTTCTGTTGGGCATTTTGACCGTAGGTTGCGCTGCGCTACACCTACGGTTATGCACATCTCGTCCCTGCGGGACTAAGAAAACATAATAAATTAAGGAAATGCCGCGAAAATAGAACCAAAAAAATTATTCCACTGATATATTACTTATGTTGTTTATTTTTTATATTGAGCAATATCAATTGTCAATATTGTGGCGTCTTTTTCTGTAACCGTCAATTCTATAGGACTTGTATTGGAGTCTTCCAGAATTTTCGGAATGATACGATTTTTTTCATAAAATGTTTCTAGTTTTGCCTGTTTAGTAGCCGCGGCTTGTGGTGAAAGGTCTTGATCTTCTTCTTGCGGTTCCAATTCAGGAGGCAAATCTACCTTTTTGATTAGTGTAACTTTATAATCACCTGCCGGCGCACCTTTTCCGGTATAAGAAGCTCGTGACGTTTGAATCACGGCAACACCCTGTGCATTCGTTACACCACGACTTGCCCACGCACCGCCGGAAGTTTTAGCGGACAGTGAAACGGCAACGCCTTCTATTGCTTGATTACCATCCGTCACAGTAATTGTTACGGGATAAAGATTTTTCAGTTCGTCCGGTACTGGTACCT
>JAITIZ010000418.1 GCA_031279215.1 Planctomycetaceae bacterium | reverse complement strand
AGTGGAAAGTTGAGAGTGGATAGTGTCGCAAGCGGATTACTACCAAAACGGTAATCATTCCGCATGCGACACTCTCAACTCTCCACTCTCAACTACAGTATGTTGCCCTTTCAGGGCGTCAGGGTGGGCGGGGAAACTTAAACCCGCCCCGTTGGGGCGGGCGATTCAGTAAAAAATCCTAACGCCCCTATCGGGGCTAATATAAAAAACAAAAATTCCGCTGATATATTACGATTTTCGCAGATTTTTAGAGATTATCTTTTTGAGAATACAAATCTCTTGATTCGTTTCGTGAATGGTTACATTTTTATTTTGTAACTGTTCGCACTTTCAAAAGATAAACCGCCAAAACAATTATTCAAAGAGTAGATGACCTTCCAAAAGGTATGGATTCTTGGTATAATTTACGGTATTATGTAACTTAATCGCCGCAATTAACACATAGAGGTATGACTTTGAACATAAAAAAAGTCTTTGTTTTAGTGGAATTTTCGTAAAAACGCCGAAATTACATAAGATACGAAACTATTGTATATTGTAAGTTTTTTTTAATTGAGAGGTTTTTTAATGAATATTTTTGGGCTTTGGATTGGATTTATTGCGTTGATCATTTTTCTGTTGTTGCTTGACTTGGGGGTGTTCCATCGGAAAGCACACATTCCGGGTATTCGGGAATCACTCGGTTGGACAAGCCTTTGGATTGTACTTGCCATGATTTTTAATGCCGGAATTTATTTTTTATACGAAAATCATCTCTTCGGTATCGGTCACGGAAAAACATTTCTCAGCGGAATGAATATCAATGGAATAGAAGCAGCAAAAATGTTTTTTACCGGTTATCTCATTGAAAAATCACTCAGTCTGGATAATATTTTTGTAATCGGAATGGTGTTTTCGTTTTTTGGTGTTCCGCGTCTTTACCAACACCGTGTTTTGTTTTGGGGAATTTTTGGGGCATTGCTGTTACGCGGAATCATGATTTTGCTCGGCGTAACATTGATTCAGATGTGCGATTGGATTCTTTACATTTTCGGTCTTTTCCTCCTTGTTATAGCAGTCAAAATGCTCTTTCACAAGGGAGAAGAAGTTCACCCCGAAAAAAATCCCCTCGTCAAATTGGCACAACGTTTTTTTCGTATTACCTCAGATTATCACGCTGAACATTTTTTCGTTAAAATTCCAAAAGAAACAGATAATAAATCAAATAATAAATCAGATAAAACATTGGATAAAACAGCAGATAAAACAGCAGATAAAAAACGGGAAGTTTCCGGTTATGTGTGGGCATGTACTCCCATGTTGTTGGTTCTTCTGGTTGTCGAAAGCAATGACCTGATTTTCGCAATTGATTCAATCCCTGCAATTTTCGCAATTACACAAGATCCGTTTATTGTGTTCACCTCCAATGTTTTTGCAATTCTCGGTTTGCGGTCGCTTTATTTTGTTATGGCGGCAATGATTGCTAAATTCCGGTATTTACAGGTTAGTTTGTCTGTTATTCTTGCGTATGTTGGGGTGAAATTACTTTGTATTGATGTGATTCACCATTTTCATATCGAAAATATAATGACATGGATTTCACTTGGTGTCATTATTGTAGTGATGATGGTTGGGGTGTTGGCGTCGGTTTATGCTAATAAAAAATCAAACCAATGAAAATAAAACCGCTCACACATTACAGAGAATATTTTGGGTAACAACCGTCCTTGTATCAACTATTTTACTTTTATTGGGTTACTTTTTTATTTTGGATATTAGATTATAATAATTTACTTTGAATTGGGTCAACAATACAACACCTACATTCCGGTACAATAATGATGGAAAAAAAAAGATTATTGCATATTGTCAAAGAAGCCAAACCTCCGTTTTTTATTGGGGTTGATGTTGGAGGAACTAGTACGAAAATTGGTTTAGTGGATGATTACGGACGTTCTATTGATTCTGGAGTGGTCAGCGATGAAGGCAACCGTTTGAGTTGTATCTCGATCCGAACAGAACCACATCCGCAAACCGCAACCGAATTAATTGCCGAAGTAATTCATGATATGTTCCGGCGATTACATATTGATAAATCATCTTGCGGCGGAATTGGACTCGGTATTCCCGGAACAATGGATATGACAACCCGAAAACTCCGGCAACCCCCTAATTTACACGGTTGGGAAGGTTTTCTAATGTGCGACGAACTTACCGCAATTACCGGTCTTCCCGTAGTTTTTTGTAACGATGCTAATGCCGCTGCTTACGGAGAATATTGGGTTGGTTCGGCAAGCGGACACGCAAGTATGGCTCTGTTAACATTAGGAACAGGAATTGGCTGCGGAATTATTATCGGAGGACGTTCTATTAGCGGTGCCACCGGTTACGGAGGCGAATGCGGTCATTTGGTTATCGATTCTTCCGATAACGCCCTGCTCTGTGGTTGCGGTCAACGCGGGCACCTCGAAGCCTATTGCAGTGCCATCGGTGTCGCCCGACGAACCATAAATCTCACTGACCGCCGTGAATCTTCCATCCGTTTCAAAATTTCACCGGAAACCCGACTCGGTGAAATCGCAAAAATCGTGTACCACGAAGCAGAAAAAGGAGATTCTTTAGCCTACGAAATTATTATGGAAACCGCCAAATATCTTAGTCTTGGTATTGTTTCATTACTGAACACGGTTGATCCGGCGTGCATTTTGTTGGGAGGAGCAATGACATTCGGCGGTCGGGACGCTCCGCTCGGTCAACATTTTCTTACCCAAATAGCTAATGAAGTCAAAAACCGTGCTTTCAAAGCTGTTGCGGAAAATATTGTCATTGATTTTGCGATACTCGGTTCTGATGCCGGTTATATTGGTGCTGCCGGATTAGCCCGTGAAGATTATAAACATTATTTTGAATCCCATTGAATAAAAGTTACATCAGCAAACGGATTAACCTGCAAAAAATACATTTTCAATTTACTCAAAACAACATCCATTTTTATCAATAAATTTTATCAATAAATTTTATCGACAGATTTTATCAACAAAGTCCGCAGATTATGGATATTCAGAGATTATTTGAGAAGGCGGCTTGATGATATGAAACAAATAAAAATTACGTTTTTAGAAGTACCTAAAAATATTACACGGAAGGGTTTCTTCCTTTATTTCACTAACTTTTAACTCCTATTAATTTAATGAAAGCAATGCGACTAATTTCTATTATTTTAGTATTTACGTTATCACTTTGTTTAACAGGTTGTCCGCCCAAGTCTTCGAAGTCGGCGGTGCCGAGTTCATCAACATTAGAACAACCCAAATCGGAACCCGTAAAACAAGAACACTCTTCCGCAGTACCAACACAACCTGTTTCAGTACAACCCGCAACACCGGAAGGAAAAGAAGTTGTTGCACTTATCGAAAAGTTAAAAGGGAAATGGACTCTGACTCCAGCCCAAACAGTTAAATCCCTTACTATTGATAGTTCGGATTTGAATGAAGATACGTTTGATTTGTTTGCCAAACAGACGGACTTGGAAACACTGTTGATTGCGAATTATCGGGAGTTGAATGATTTGATGGTTGGTAAACTTGCCGGATTGAAAAAACTCAAACACCTGAGATTGAAAAATTCAAGCATCACCGATAACGCTGTCAAAACAATTGTAGAATCATTTCCGCTTTTGAGCAGTCTGGATATTTCATCAAATACGTTATTGACCGATAATTCGTTGAAAGAGATTGCGAAATTAAAGGAATTAACAGAACTTGTTGTCAATTATTGTAATTTTAGCGAATTTGGAATGATGGACATTTCGGAATTACCGAAATTAACGACGTTGGATATTCGTGCGAATATGCAGGTTGGCAACAGCGGTTTGAATTACCTCACATCATTGCCGTTACTGAAAAGTCTGAAACACCTAAGTCCGGCAGTGGACGATACCGGTTTGGAAGCATTGACAGCGGTTAAAGGTTTGGAAACGCTGGAAATTCAAGATTTCAACATCACCGACCGCTCCGGACAATTTATTCGGCAATTCGAAAATTTGTCCAATTTAATTATCATGCGTTGTCAAGGTTTCGGTTCGTCGGGAATTTTGGAACTAAAAGGAATGAAATTAAACCGATTAACATTGCGCGGTCTTCCATCCATTAATGATACAGGAATGGAGGTGTTTCGGGAATTGACCACATTAAAACGTTTATACCTAAACGAATTAACATCGATTTCCGATGCGGGAATTCTCAATTTAGTTTACTTAAAAGACCTTGATACGCTCGACATCTGGGAAATTCCTATTACCGATCAAGCATTGGAAACAATCTCAAAATTAACCAATCTGAAAACTCTCTTGCTCCGTTCAACACAAATCACGGATGCTTCTGTAGATTTGTTACTGGCAATGCCAAAACTCGAAAATCTCACTCTGAAAGATAATACCAATGTAACACAAACAGCGTTGAATAAACTCCGTAATTCAAAGAAATTCAAAAATCTCGATTTCGGTTCTGCCGGTCAACGTGATGAATAACAAAACTTCGTAATATACTCATCACATTTGACAATTCGATTTTCGTTTTTTGACAAGATAAATTGATTGTCAAGTGTGATGAGTATCGTGGAGAGATTCATCAACAATTTTTTTGGCTTCGGTCAAGATATTGTCAAGATGTTCTTTACTTTTGAATGATTCGGCGTAAATCTTGTAAATATTTTCTGTTCCAGAAGGTCTTGCGGCAAACCAACCATCCGTAGAAACAACTTTCAAACCGCCAATTGATACTCCGTTACCGGAAGCACGGGTCAGTTTGGCAATAATCGTATCACCTGCCAATGTTTCAACTGAAACTTTTTCCGGTGTTAATTTCTTGAATACTGATTTTTGTTCCGGTGTGATTTCTTGATCAATCCGTGTATAAAACGATTTACCGAAACGTTTTTCGATTTCCTGATAAATCAGACCAAGATCAATTTGTGTTTTGGCAAGAATTTCCGCTGCCAAAAGATTCAAAATAATTCCATCTTTATCAGTTGACCAAACTTGACCGTTTTTGCGCAAAAAACTTGCTCCGGCGCTTTCTTCACCGCCAAAACCAATATTACCGTTGTACAAACCATCAACAAACCACTTAAACCCAACCGGAACTTCTACTAGTTTCAAACGTAAATCCGTTGCAACACGATCAATCATTCCGCTTGAGACCAATGTTTTTCCAACACCAATTCCTTTTGCCCAATCGGAACGGTTTGTAAAAAGATATTGAATGGCAACCGCAAGATAATGATTTGGATTCATCAAGCCTACCGAAGGAACAACAATACCATGCCGATCCGTGTCTGGATCATTAGCAAAAGCAATATCGAATTGATCTTTTAATGCAACAAGTCTTCGCATTGCGTATGGGCTGGAACAATCCATACGAATTTTGCCGTCGTGATCTACGGTCATAAATGAAAATGTCGGATCAATTAATTTATTGACAACCGTAATGTCAAGGTGATAGCGTGCGGCAATGGGTTCCCAATAAGCACTGCCTGCACCACCAAGCGGATCAACACCAATTCGAATCTTTCGCTCAGCAATCGCTTGAAAATCAATAATATTTTCAAGATCGGCAATATAATCTTTTGAAAAATCAATTGTTTTCACATGGGATATTGCAACAGCTTTTTCATACGAAATTCGTTTAACTCCGTTGAGGTTTGATTTCAAATAGTTATTGGCTTGGTTTTGAATCCAGTTTGTAACATCGGTATCGGCAGGACCGCCGTTGGGACCGTTATACTTGATTCCGCCGTCACACGGAGGATTGTGAGACGGCGTAATAATCACACCATCCGCAAGAGATGTTCCTTTAGGGGATTGGTTCTGTTGATTATACGAATTATTATGTTGCAAAATTGCCCGCGAAATTACCGGTGTTGGAGTGAACCCGTCATTCGCCTGAAATACAACATCAACATTATTCGCAGCGAAAACTTCGAGAACTGTTTTTTGTGCCGGACCGGATAGAAAATGGGTATCTTTTCCAAGAAACAGTGTTCCGGTGTAACCCTGTTTTGAACGATAATCACAAACCGCTTGAGCAATTGCCAAAATATGCGATTCCGTAAACGACCCGTCTAATGAGGTCCCGCGATGTCCACTGGTTCCAAACATAACAAGTTGTGTAGGATTTACGGTATCCGGTTTTTTTTCGTAATAATTTTTTTCAAGATCATGTAAATTAACAAGAATTGATTTTGGAGCCGGTTCTCCGGCAAGTTCATAAAGAGGCATAGATTCAAAATAATTAAATGAGAGTTAGAAAATACAGAACTAATAAACAATATTTCTTATATTTATTATTTTAATGTTATAACAGTTTATATTAAATCATCCCCCAGAGCGATAGGCAACAGTAAGTGAAAACCTTTCGGCAAAACGCTGCCGCCTAGGATAAGGACGAATAATACTATCGTTAATAAAAACGAGTGTAAAATAAAATCAAAGAAAAATCAATATTCCCAATTGTTTTTTAATAAATTTTTTCTAAAAACATTACCTAATTACGATAACAGACTTTCATTTTTTCGATTCACCACTATCAAAAAAATCACATAATGGAATATTAATTTTTGTCGAATAAGTCAACCGACTTGAAAAATCAACATTACTTGCCTATAACTGCCCTTTCTAAATTTTTTATTTTTTTGTATCAGGAATTTTTGTATTTTTATGTTACGGTATCATTTGGCCTGTAATTATTTTCATTTGAATATGTTGAAAATTACGGCAATGGTTAATAAACATTCTAATTTTGGACAAGAAGTTTGGAGAACTATACTGTTCCAATACCGTCTTGGGAATGGTGAAGCAGCTGATAGCGATTGAGTATAATCTTTAAATTATATGGAAATTTTTCCGTAACATATCAGTGGAATTTTTGTTTTTTATATTAGCCCCGCTAGGGGCGTTAGGATTATAGCCCGCCTCAATGGGGCGGGTTTAAGCCCCCTCCCATCCCAATGCCCTGAAAGGGCAACGGGAAGATCAAACCGTGTAAAATTTCCTATCGCCCTTTCAGGGCTTTTGGTTTAGGTTGGTATTTTGTTATCCATCCCGTTGGGGCGGGCTATAATACTAATGCTCTTTCAGGGCTACTATGGTTGTTCTCTACAATTAGTCCACTGATATATTACAAAGATTGTAAAAATGAACACGAATCGATTCAGACAAGCCGCTCTTGCGTATGCGGGGGAATCGGCGTGGAAAGACGTAATGCAAAAAGTCGCTGCACCCGCGCCGCTGGGACGAGCGGAACAGAAGAGAACAAAGCAAGCTGCGTTGGAGAAGGCAAATCTTGATCGTATTCAAAGATATGCTCTCGGCTATGCGAAAATGTCGGTAAAACAGGCGGCAATGGAAAAAGAGGCAATGAATTTTCAGCCCTTTTGGAGGGCGTTACAGACGGCGGGAAAAGGGCTGTATTCCGGTGGAAAAAATCTCGCTGCGGGTACGGGGCATCAAGCAAAACGTTTCAGAAAATTTGTGCAGGAGTCGAGGGAGACATTACCGGAAACACCGACAAGATTGGAAAATCCGCTTTCACCGGGCGGTGTTACACCGTTCAATACGATGGTGAATGAGATAAATCAACCGAAGTTTAACGAGAGTGCTACACAAATTTCTGGTTTATATTCGGGTGTTTCGGGGAATCCTTTTACTGCGGCTATGTTACGAGGATTAGGCGGATTCACATTAGGGAATAGTTTTAATCCGTACATGACGGGCTTATCTTACGAAGAAAGAAATAAGATAGGTTGGCGGGATCCTCGCCATTGGGGTCCTATGGTTACGGGTGCTTTAGCGGCAGGTATGTTACGTCCTGGTATTGCTGCAAAACTTATGGCTAAATATGCGCCCAATAGTGCACTGGCAGATCAACGTATTCTTTCGAATATGATTACACAGCCGATTGTACGGCTCGGTGCTACAGCGGCGTTAGGTGATGTGGCAGAAGCGACGAATCAGAAGTTCGGATTACCCGCTCTTGACGGGAAATTAAAACCACTCCTTATGACTCTAGGCGGACTTAGTGGTTTGCGTCCATTAAGTCAACTGATAGCTCATAATAGTCAATCGTTTCGAAATTTAATACAAAAAATACCTAATTCTTTACGTTTTGGTTCTACTGCCTATGCGAATCATTGGTTTCCATCCGGTGCGTTACTTGCGAAATCTCAAGGATGGGCGTTGCCCGCTATTTCAACGGGGCTTATGAATTTCGGGTTAATGCCGTTGACGAATGCTTATACAAACAATATTCAAAGTTTTATCCGTAAAAGTACAAATGCTTATCAGCGGGCAAATCCAAAAGATCAGAAGAAAAATAATTGGCGGTATCCGTTTATTCCGAGAGTGATAGACGCAAGTAAAACAGTCGATAAAATAAATCGCAATATCGATATAGACGATGTGCCAATACCCATAATACCGCCATTACCGTTGTTTCCTTTCGTACCTTCGCCAATGACGTCGCCGTTATCTTTTCCCACAAATCCGGCAGAGGGTATATCTTCATCGTCTGACTCCGAGTTCACTATTAACGGCGGTTAAAAAAAATTGCAAGGTATCTTTAATACCTTGCAATTTTTTTAATTCGCAGCGGGACGGAATACATCAACTATGGTCATAACAATAATAAACAATGCTAGTAACGACCATACTATCATTCCGAGTATTTCGGACGGGGCTGCATTGGATATCTCTATTTCAAAAGGATGCGGTGAGATCGCTATTGAAATAGCTATTGTTGCAGTGAAAAGTCCGAGTATAAATATTACTTTGAGTAATTTACCCGTGAAATCAATTACGCTTTTAAACTTTTCGAATAGTGTTTTTTCTCTCCATATCTTCGATTTTAAGGTTTCCATAGTATCCTCCTTTAGGTTTGAGTTGAGATTGAACATTTTTCTTCCGGTTAATATAACTCAAAACGTAGCAAAATATAACTAAAAAATACGGCATTATTAATTGCCGTATTTTTAGTGTTACACAATATTGGGGTCGTCTTTTAATAGCGCAATGAAAAACTGAATAGCCAATGCTGTGAGCACGGTTACGGTTATTGCGACTATAATACAGGCGGGAAGGAAATTATTTCGGTCTATCGCATAGACCCAGATTAAAGCTATGATGTGTAACCCGATCCAAGGACCAAAACGAAGAATGGTTAGACCAAGCGCGAATACACACATTATCGCAAAACCTATGTATTTTATAACTTTATTCGACACGGTATCCTCCTTTAGGTTTGAGTTGAAATTGAATACTTTTCTTCTGGTTAATATAACTCAAAATGTAGCAAAATGTAGA
>JAITIZ010000382.1 GCA_031279215.1 Planctomycetaceae bacterium | reverse complement strand
TCTTCACCTTTTTCACGTAAAATCAAGTCGTCAATATAACGTATTCCCCAAACATAACTTGTTACCTGATTGTTTGTAATTGATTCGACTTCCTGCCAGTTTTCATTGAAGAACGATTTCGTAACAATTGAACCGACTGTTTTTTTGATTCTTTGGTTTAAGCCATTATATTCGTAACTTGCGATCAGATTATCCGAAGAGTCTCGCACTTCAACGAGTCTATTCCACGCATCATATTTTCCTTTCAAGCCTGGCATTAACACCATATTACCATTGGCGTCGTGAGTTGCAATACCCTGCAATTCGTTTGCGGCGTTGTGAGTACGGTTTTCAACATTGCCGTTTTTGGTGTATTGCGACCAGTTACCGGTTTTGTCAAAATTCCGTGATTCAGAATGATTAACGGTCATAACTTCATTTTGCGCCGTATTTAGAACACCGCGATTCAAAGTTTTAATTTGTCCTAAATTATCGTAAGTATAAAGTTCGGAGTTTGCAGCGTAAACAGGATCATAACGTTTGGTACGATTTCCATTATAATCGTAACTATGAATAATATGGACAAACGGACTTATTCTTTGGTTTGTACTAAATAAATCTAATTTACTTCTCATGATTATCAATAGTCAATCTACGATCACAATATGCGCAAAACGTAATTTCTGAACAATTTTGTCGTTTTTTGTATATTATCGAAGCGATAATTTGCTTCATTTCTAGTGACATTTTCTAAAATTCATCCCATCCATTTATCGTACAGATAATTTTAAGTCATTTCAAAATTCGCGGATAAGCACACCAAGAGTTAAGAGTTAATAGTTTGTTTACTCTTTACGGCGGATTACGTCTTTTCCGACAAACGGTTGTAAAACATTGGGAACAACAACAGAACCGTCCTTTTGTTGATACAATTCGAGAATGGCAACCAACGCACGGCTAATCGCAATTGCTGTTCCGTTTAGGGTGTGAAGAAATTTTGTACCTTTTTGTCCTTTGATTTTGTATCGTGTATTGAGGCGGCGTGCCTGATAATCTGTACAATTCGAGGTACTTGTTACTTCGCCGTATTCACCCGTTTCACCTCGTCCCGGCATCCAAGCTTCAATATCAAATTTGCGGTATGCCGGACCGCCAAGATCACCAGTCGCCGTATCAACAACCTGATAAGGAATTTCGAGACCGTCAAAGATTTTACATTCGAGAGCAAGCATTTCGTGATGTATTGTTTCGCTCTGGTCTGGTAATGTAAACGCAAACATCTCCACTTTGGTAAACTGATGAACCCGATACAAACCACGCGATGCCCGTCCGGCAGCCCCAGCCTCCGTACGAAAACAATGTGAAATACCGCAAAACCGTAACGGAAGTACTTCCGCGTCAACCGTTTGACCCGCCAACAAACCACCCAATGGAATCTCCGCCGTCGCAACAAGACTTAAATCGGTTCCGTCAATACTGTAAATTTGTGTTTCCGGCCCACGCGGAATATAACCCGTTCCCTGCAAAATATCATTACGGGCAAGATCGGGAGTTACAGTAAGAGTAAAACCCGCCTGTAATAAAATCTCAACCGCATAACGCTGCAATGCAAGTTCCAACAAAACAGCTTCATTTTTAAGAAAATAAAATCCGGCTCCAGCAACTCTTGCACCCGCCTCAAAATCAATCAAATCAAGTTTTTCACCAAGTACAACATGATCCAAGGGTTTGAAGTTGTAAGTGGGAAGAGGGGTTTTTCCGAGAGACCGTCTCAAATTGGCGGTATCATCTGCTCCAATTGGGGCGTCAGGATGAGTCATATTGGGAATGGAACGTTGAATACCGTTCAATTCAATTTCAATATGGTTTAATTTTGTTTGTATTTCATTGGTTTTTTCGCGAAGGAGACGTCCTTTTTCTTTTTTGGTATCCCGTTCTTCCGGTGATTTTGCCTGACCAATAGATTTTGAAATTGTATTGGCTTCGGTTTGTAGATGTTCTAGTTCCTGCTGTAATGATTTCCGCTCTGTTTCAAGCGCAACAAAACAATCCGCATCCACAATAACTCCCCGATTTTGGCAGTTGAGTTTAATGGATTCAATATTTTCCAGAATAAATTTCCGATCCAACATGATTTGCCTCTCAAAAAATCTTCCCCAACAAAAAATAAAAAGAATTTTCGCAGAAAAACATGTTAATGTCAAGGCGGAATCTATTGATGTTCTTATTTACTTGGTTACTGAGGTTGTTTTGTTAGGGAAGTTAGGCGGAAATGAGGTTTATTTGAGGGAATTTCTAATAATTCCCAATTCATCGACAATTAACGGTTAACGGCGTGGGCTTGCCCAGCGTTGTTAGACTTAACCAATAAAATACGGAGTGAACCCCGTCGTTAACTACTTCATTAACTACTTCGTTGAAAATAAAAATGGAATTAGTTAGAAATGCCCTTTAGGTAACCTCTAAAAACTAATATATTAGGAGGAACGCTGGCGTCTCGCCTGCCCTGTTTTTTTACAAAAAACACCTAAAAATGCGGTCGAGACGACCGCGTTCCTTCTAACAATAAATTTTTTACATTAGGTTTTTAGAAGTTCCCTTTAATAAAACTCTCAATTGATTAAACGTAAAATTATGAATACAAGAAGTGTACTTGACATATTGGGGTCAATTAACATATACTGCTGTTTCTTTTCCATTATGTTGTAACCATTGTGGTTTTGCAACAAATACGTATAACAACACTATAACAAAAAATACCGTACAACATACGGTTCCGAACTATGGTTTTTCTTGGAATTGATATTGGGACTTCCGGTACAAAAACATTGGCAATCGACGCAAACGGTAAAATTCTGGCAAGTGATATTCAGGAATATCGCTGTTTTGCCCCCAAACCGCTTTGGAGCGAGCAAGAACCCGACGATTGGTGGAACGCAACAGTTAAAACCGTACATAATGTCCTCAAAAAAACACGGCTTAAACCGGATGATGTTAAAGCAATTGGGTTGTCGGGTCAAATGCATGGCAGTGTTTTTCTTGACAAAAATGGTCAGGTAATTCGACGGGCAATTCTTTGGAATGACCAACGTACTGTTAAAGAATGTTATGAAATTGAAAGATTAGCCGGCGGACGTGAGTCATTGATTCGATTGGTTGCCAATCCGGCGTTGACAGGTTTTACCGCTCCGAAAATTCTTTGGCTCAGGAACAACGAACCAAAACATTTCGATAAACTTCACAAAGTTTTGTTGCCCAAAGATGAAATTCGTCGGCGTTTAACCGGTGAATATGCCACCGAAGTCAGTGACGCCAGCGGAATGCTTTTGCTGGATATTACCCGCCGAAACTGGTCAACAGAATTACTTTCCGCATTGCAATTGGATATTGATCTTTTGGGCCGCGTGTACGAATCCGAAGACGTAACCGGTAAACTCACTCACAATGCCGCAAAACAACTCGGTTTGACAACCAATTGTTTGGTTGTCGGCGGTGCCGGAGATTGTGCCGCAGGTGCTATCGGTAACGGAATTGTCCATGAAGGAATTTTGTCCACATCTATCGGAACTTCCGGTGTTATGTTTGTGTACAGCGATGAAATAAAAATCGATCCGCTTGGTCGAGTTCATACGTTTTGCCATGCAGTTCGCGGAAAATGGCATTTAATGGGAGTCAATTTATCGTCCGGCGGTTCACTCCAATGGTTTCGCAATGCCCTTTGCCCCGAACTCGCCGCCCAAGCCAAAAAGAAAAAAATTGATGTGTATGACTTATTAACCGCCGAAGCAGAAAAAACACCGCCGGGAGGTGAAGGATTGTACTTTTTACCGTATTTGAGCGGTGAACGGACTCCTCATGCTGATCCTTTTGCACGCGGTTGTTTTGTAGGATTGACTTTAGTTCACGGACGCGGTCATCTTGTTCGAAGTATTATGGAAGGAGTTACGTACTCAATGCGTGATTCACTCGAAATTTTCCAAGGGTTGGGTATTCCGATCAAACAAATTCGTGCCTCCGGCGGCGGTTCAAAAAGCCCCTTCTGGCGGCAAATCCAAGCTGATGTATTCGGACAACACGTTGTTACCATCAACTCCGAAGAAGGTCCCGCTCTAGGGGTTGCCCTGCTCGCCGCTGTCGGTGCCGGAGCGTTCAAAGATATTCAGGAAGCCTGCAAAACAGTGATCAAAGTTGTTAAAAAAACGAACCCAAACCCCAAAACAAAAAAAATCTATGATAAATCCATGCCGATCTATCAAAATTTGTACCGGTCACTCAAAGAGGATTTCAAAAAATTGTAAAACTTGTGTCTATTCATCACAACCTTAAAATCCGGTTTTTATTTTTAGAACACAAAATAGGATCACGAAACATTTAATTATTTTCAAGTCGGAAAATGTAATTGGGAACTTCTAAAAACATCAGGAACGCAGTCGTCTCGACTGCACATTGCCTATAAAAAGTGCAGGCGAGACGCCTGCGTTCCTAAAAAAATGAGTTTTTAGAAGTTCCCAATTGATAAATGCAAAAAGTAGTAACAGTCTCTTTTCTTAACGACCGCATAATTGAAATCGTCCGCAGATTTTCGCAGATTATTTTAAAAAGTTTTTTGAAAATAATTTTTTGTATTTTTTGTCCATTCTTCCTTTGGTTGGTTCGTACTCTCAAAAAATAATCCTTGAAAATCCACGAATATCGAATCTCTGCGAAAATCGCTGGACGAAAATCACTGGACGAAAATCTGCGTAAATCTGCGCAATCTGCGGACGAAAATAGACAATGCCCCCAAAGTCCACTTGGCTAATAATTACTATTTTTTACCATTCCATACCGAGTTGATCCATAATAAATGTCCAAATATCGGCGGATTCTTCAATTTGTTTACTGACGGGTTTACCGGCACCATGTCCGGCTTTGGTTTCAATTCGGATGTAGGTAGGATGTTTGCTTGTACTTTTCGCCTGCATTTCCGCCGTGAATTTGAATGAATGCGCCGGAACAACCCGATCATCATGATCAGAAGTTGTTACTAAAATTGCCGGATATTCAACATCGGACTTAATATTGTGCAACGGCGAATAACGAAGCAGATATTCAAACATCTCTTTATTTTCTTCGCTGGTTCCATAATCAGTTGCCCACGCCCAACCGATAGTGAATTTATGATACCGCAACATATCGAGAACTCCCACCTGTATCACTGCCGCCTTAAAAAGATCAGGTTGTTGCGTAACAACCGCGCCAACCAGTAATCCGCCATTTGAACCGCCTTGAATGGCTAATTTTTGGGGTGAGGTATATTGTTCTTTTATTAAAAATTTTGCTGCTGCTGCAAAATCATCGAATACATTTTGTTTCTGTAATTTTGTACCGGCTTGGTGCCATTCTTCGCCGTATTCACCGCCGCCGCGTAAAACCACATGGGCAAAAATCCCGCCGTGTTCCAAAAACGGTAACCGATATGCTGAAAATGCCGGTCTGACACTAACATTGAAACCGCCATAACCGTAAAGTAAAACCGGATTATTATTGTTTCGCGAAAGTCCTTTTTTGTGTGTCAAAAACATGGGAACCTTTTTTCCTGCGGAATTTTCATACCAAACACGTTCTGTTACATAATTTTCCGGCTTAAAATCAATTTCAGACGGAAACAACTCGGAACGTTCACCGGTTTCAATATCGCAACGGTAAATAACTGTCGGATAAAGATAGGAAGTGAACGATTGAAAAAATTCCGTTTCATCCTTGTTACCGGAAAAACCGGCAATTCCAAGTGTCGGCAGCTCAATTTCCCGAAGTCTTTTTCCGGTTGTGTCATAAATGTACACAATATTGGCCGCGTCTTTCAGATAAGTTGCAATAAATTTGCCGCCGATACACTTGACACTTTGAAGCAATGAATCGGATTCGGGAATAATATCGATCCAATATTCTGGTTGCGGTTTTGCCGGATTCACTGCAACAAATCGTTTATTCGATGCGTTTCGGTCCGTCAGCAAATAGAAAGTATCACCCAAAACCGTAACAACATCCTGTTCTGAACGGAAATCGTTCACGATTGTTTGAAATGTTGCATCGGCTTGTGTAAGACTCTTAAATTCCAACGTGTTACCATAAGTCGATTCGCTCTCATGAATAAAAAGATAACGTTCTTCCCGATCTGTTGTTGCGCCGCGGTTTCGGAGCGGATGTTCACGATCTTCACGAATCAACAAATCGTCTTTTTGTTCGGTACCGAGTTGGTGAAAATAAATCTTATGGTTTTCGTTTTTCGCTGTTAATTTCTCACCTTCCGGCGGAGCGTCGTAACGGCTGTAATAAAATCCGTTGCCTTGCCAAGCAATACCGGAAAATTTAACCCAGTCAATTTGATCCGGCAATTTTTCGCCCGAATCAATTTTCAAAACATTTATTTCATTCCAATCCGAACCGCTTCGGGCAAGAGAATACGCCAAATATTTTCCATCTTTGGAAACAACCGCTTGTTGTAAACTGACCGTTCCGTCTTTGGAAAGTTTGTTCGGATCAAGCAAAACACGAGGCGTTGCGTCCGGTGTGTCGAGAACATACAACACCGATTGATTTTGTAACCCGTCGTTTTTAAAGAAAAACCGTTTGTTTGTCCGGTTCCACGGTAACGAATATTTTGGATAATTAACAACTTCCGTCAACCGTTTTTGAATATTGTTACGAAATGGAATAGTGTTAAGATATTTTTCGGTCAATTGATTTTCTGCGTTAATCCATGCGGTTAATTCCGGCGTATCGTTTGTTTCCATCCAGCGATACGAATCCGTAACTGTTGTTCCGAAATATTCATCACGCTGCTCTGAACGCTTCGGATCGGGATAACCAAAATCATTCGCCCGTAAATTTGATACCAAAAAAGCCGTCAGCATAACAGTAAAGAAAAAATTCGTCCGAAAATAAATAAAGAAATAAGATGTTGTCATAATTCAAATTTTGGTAATTATACTTCATACAGTCATTGGATTGATGTTTTTAATTACCGGTGTTTTTTTGTTTGCGGGTGATAAAACGGTTACGTTAAAATATATTCCGTCCTGAAAGGACGAAAAAGAGTTGATCGTTAATTGTGTGAATAGTTAATAGTATTGCATGCGTCGAGCCTTACGGTTTGACTGCGGATAACAGGAATGAAATATTTTCTCATCAAAGGAGTCAAAGATAACGCTATTTTAATCACATGAACCGAACAATACAACCGGTACCTTCCGTTATCGGAATAAATATTTCCAAAGAAACACTTGATGTTTATTACCTTCCCTCAAGGGAATACAAGAAGGTTGAGAACAACAAAGCAGGTTTGAAAGAGTTGCTCGCATGATGCGTAATCATTCCGTAGTGTCAATTCACAAGGTCGCCTACCGCCTTCGGAATGATTTAACACAAACTGTTACAACATTAAAATAATAAATGTAAGAAATATACCTTGCCCATTTTATTGTAAGCAAGGTACTAAATAATTACAAAAAATTAACAATTAAAAACACGGCGTACATAAGCAATACTTCGGCGTATAGATTCGTCGGCTGAAATTGTTTTCGGTGTTTCAGGATCAACCGGTGATTGCTCAATTAAAAGATGCGGCGGAGTTTTTAGTTTCCGTAACTCATCGGCAAGTTTGACATTATCCATATCACCGTCTTCATACGATTCACACAAAATATGATTCGCCGTTTGGCGTAAATGTACCTCGTAAATTCGATCTTGATACAATTTTATGTGATCGAACAAGGCCTGTTGCGAATGACCGCAGCCACGAAAAGACCAAAGTTGTTCTAAACACAATCCGAAAAATTCAGGATTCGTGTTGCAGAGAATACTGTGAAATTCACGTCCTGCGTATGTTGTTTGGTTGTTGAGCAGTGCTGCAAGCCGAGCAGCATATTTTTCTTTTGTTTCGGTGGAAACTGTTGATTGTAAGACTTCTTGTTCGATTATTAATAATGGTTCAAAGTCATCACCATATTGATACGTTTTTAACCGGTTCCAGGCTTCCTCTGATGTCATCGCCTGCACACTAATTGCAACACAATTGATCAGAACAAACAGGAATATCAATAAATATTGTTTTATTTTCATTATTATTCTAATAGGGTTAAAGTTAAAAAAAGAAACGTTAATTTGAAGTTAAATGTAATACGGTCAAGTATTTACATTGTCCAGGGACTGCGTTCTGTACGGAAAAGCATTTGATTTGCCTGTTCGTCGCCGCTAAACTGATCTTGAGTCGGATCCCATTTCAGTTTCCGTCCTAAACGCAGTGCAATATCTGTAACATTTCCGAGAGTTGTTGCGGCATGTCCTTCTTCAATCGGTGAAACCGGATCTTGCCGACTACGAACCGAACGGAACAAATCGGCAGTATGGGAAGTATAAGGATCATTTGAAGCCGGACTGGCGTGTAACCGTGTATCGGAATCCTTAAACTTTATTTGTAACAATAATTCCGGTTGCGCTATTAACTTTTCGCGATTGACGAAAACCCAACCTTCATCACCGATAAACCGGCAACCATTTTCTGGATGCGGATTTCCTACGCTACAATAATCGACTGTCAAAAGGTTTGAAAACATCTTTTGATATTCCTGAATATTATCAACAATTATCTGAGGAGGAAAACCGATGAAAAACGTTTATTTTCAATCCATTACAATAATGATTTTTTCATTATTTATTTTTGTTTCGTTATCGCTTAATGCGGCGGAACTGAAAGTTGGTGCCGGGCAGGCGGATATTACACCGCCGCGTCCGGTTCTTTTGACCGGTCAACATTATATGCGTGTTTCGAAAAAAGTTACAACTCCGATAACAGCACAAATTCTTGCGATGGAAGGTTCGTACCGTAATAAAACAGCACGAATATGAATTGATTCCGCTTCCCTATCATACAATAACACAAACAGAATATAATAATCTTGTTGCAGAATCAAAAACACTTGAAGTTCGATTAGCAAAGGAACCACAACAAAAAATTGCTTATGACAGGACGCGAAGAATGTGTGAACGTTTTGAATCGCAACAGAAAGGAGAAGCAACCATTTTTGAGGCACCGGTTCATATTATACGAATTGGTGATATTGTGGTGATGAGCAATCCTTTTGAGTTATTCAGTGCTTACGGGATACAGATGAAGGCACGATGTGATGTTGTACAGACATTTGTTGTTCAATTAACGGATGCATCACCGTCGCCGTTAGAAGGGGCTGCGAGTTATCTACCGACAACAGATGCTTATCGGCATGGTGGTTACAGTGCTATTGTTAACAGTATCAATGTTGGTCCCGAAGGAGACCAAAAACTGGTCGAAGAATCTCTCAAACGAGCAAACGCTTTGTTTAAATAACACGGTAATATATCCGTGAAATTTTTGTTTTTCGATCTTAACCCAGCTAGGGGTGTGAAATACATAACCGTAGGTGTAGCACAGCGCAACCTACGGTTCGGAAACATCCCACCCTTTTAAGTAACTGTCTATTACATTATTTTGTTGGTTTCGTATTCTCAAAAAATAATCTCAAAAATCAGTGAATATCCGCAGATTAAAAATAGACAGTTACCCACCACGTATCTGTTACGATATTATTTTGACTTTTCATTTTGATAATTGGAAACATCAATAGTTAATTTGGCACTGGGTTCTTGCACAACTAATTCAATGGGAGTTGTTTTTGAATCACAAAGAATTTCCGGTAAGGTATGGTGTTCCGCAAAGTATTTTTTTTGTTTTTCAAAAAATTTTTTAGCTTTTCTCGGGGCACGCGGAACGTCTTCAGTAAACTCTTGTGGTATCTCCATTTTTTCTCCCAATGTAACACGGTATGTTCCAACAGGAAGCCCATTTTTTTGGAGGGCTTTTACCCACAGGCTTTTATCCATGGTTGCGTTGCCGATAGGCAACTTTGCCCCAGTTTTCGGTTGGTCACCGGATTCCAAACCGCTCGGCAACACAAATTGCCATCCCAAAACAGGGGCAAGTTGGCGAGTACACCAACATGATGTTTCGGCAAAACATCACCTGCCTCGGGATAATTCACCTGAACAATAGATCACAAAATACCGAAATCACCCAAAATTTTTAACCATTTTAACAACCACCCTGTGAACACTAGGAAATATTTTAAAAATTTGTTTGCTCGTTCTCGCCCTTCAAAAAAATAAAATTTAAGTTTTTAGATGTACCCTTGTATTATTCATGTAAATAGTTTATAAAAATTGCCTTATCCCGCCAAATTGTCGGAATAGTTATAAATAGTTATAAACTTTGCTGTTTTTCCGAAATATCTGGAGAATGTATAGACTTCAATGGGCATTTATAATAGAATTTATTCAGCAATCGGTATTCGGTTAGAGGTTTGTAATAAAATTATTCCGAATGATAATTTTTTGTTCCATTATTTTTGGTTTTTTTCCGATTAAACAATTTATCTAGGACATGCTCAAACTCGGAATTATTGGTGCCGGTCGTCTTGGTTCCTTTCATGCAGACAAAGCCGCCGCACACAAAACAGTTCAACTTGTCGGTGTGCTTGACCCATCAGAACCGGCACGTAAAAACCTTGCCGAAAAATACCATATTCAAGAATATTTCACCATCGAAGAACTTATTCCCAATGCCGATGCCGTTGTTATCGCATCACCAACGTTATTACATTACAAACTCGGTGAAATTTGTTTGCAGAACGGTTTGCATGTTCTCATGGAAAAACCAATGTGTGATTCATGGAATAACGCCCAAAAATTAGTAGAAACCGCTCAACAAACCGGAGTTGTTTTTCAAATTGGTCATGTCGAAGAATTTAATCCGGCGTGGTTGGTTGTTCAGGCAGAACTTCAGGAAATTAAAAACGGTGCTCCCGCAATCATTGACGCAGTAAGAACAAGCGGATATACATTTCGAAGTACCGATATCGGAACCGTGTTTGATATGATGATTCACGACCTTGACCTTGTCCTATCCTTAATTCCTTCACCGGTTCTCTGGATCGATGCCGCCGGATTCAACACCCTAAACAGACAACTCAACGATATTGCTCTCGAAGATATTGCCAATGCCCAAGTTCGGTTTGAAAATGGAACAATCGCTCGTTTTTATTCGTCCCGAGTTGCCCCCGATACAACTCGCAAAATGTGTATTACCTCAATGTCTTCTTCCATAACTATTGATTTTGCCGCTCGAACTGTTAAAAAATTTCAACCCGATCAACTCGTTTTACAAGGACTGTTTAATCCCAAACTCCTCGCTCCCGATACCACAACAAAACTTGCCCCCAATTTTATGAAAGAACATTTCACAACAACCGAAATGACAAGTGATACTGTTCCGGCATTGACGGCAGTTGATGCTTTGGCAAAAGAAATGGATGATTTTGTAGAATCCATCCAAACCAGTCGGCAACCGCGTGTATCAGGGCATCGGGCTTTGGCGGCGGTTGCAGTTGCAGAAACAATCGTCGAATCCATCCGCAAAAAAAGACCCATTCCCTTCAATACACAAAAATTAAAGGAACCGGCTTGTGAAAACAAACCGCTCGTAAAAACATAACTTGTCAGATAATTAAATTACTCAAAATCTGACGGTATTGGAACCGTTGTTGTATTCAGTGTTGTATATTTAGCAACGGGTTGCCTGTATATTAGTTAGTATTCGTGTTTTATTATTAGTTGCAAAAAAATTTAATAGCTTGAACATAAATCATGGCTAAACAATCGACAAAAAATTTTGGAATTATTGGTTGCGGCATGATTGCCGGTTTTCATGCGAAAGCGATTGAGGCAGCCGGCGGAACGCTTATTGCTTGTTACGATATGGTTCCGCAATCGGCAGACCGCTTAGCGTCTCAATATTCCAGTTGCAAAGCCTATCACGGTTTCAAAGAATTTCTTGCGGATGACCGTATCGATATTGTAACAATCGGAACTCCCAGCGGATCCCATATCGAACCGGCTCTGGCAGCAGCAGAAGCCGGTAAACATCTAATCGTCGAAAAACCGCTCGAAATTACACTGGAACGTTGCGGTCAAATTATTACGGCATGCCAAAAGTCAAACATTAAACTCGCCACCGTTTTTCATAGCCGGTTTCATGATTCCTCACAAAAAATCAAAAAAGCAATTGACACCGGACGTTTTGGGCGTTTAACACTGGGCGATGCTATTGTCAAATGGTACCGAACTCAAGAATATTATGATAGCGGAGCATGGCGAGGAACTTGGGAACTTGACGGCGGCGGGGCATTGATGAATCAGGCAATTCATACCATTGACCTTTTAACCTGGCTCATGGGACCTGTCGTCGAAATTTCCGCTCACACCGCTCTGTTAGCCCATGAACGTATTGAAGTTGAAGACGTTGCGGTTGCAACACTGAAATTCGCCAATGGAGCTTTAGGAACAATTGTCGGAACCACCGCTTCTTACCCGGGTTATTTGAAACGGGTTGAAATCAGCGGTTCCAAAGGTTCGGCTGTTCTGGAAGAAGAAGATATTGTCAAATGGGATTTTGCCGTTTCCGCACCGGAAGATGCAGAGATTCGTGAGGCAATGACTTACCGTCAATCCGGCGGCGGCGGTGCGGCTGACCCGTCCGCAATTAACTTCACCGGTCACGCCAAACTCTTTGCGAATATGATTGCCGCAATTGAAGGCAAAGAAGAATTGCTCGTTGACGGCAACGAAGGACGCCGAAGTGTTGAAATCATTCTCGGAATTTACAAAGCCGCCGAATCCGGTCAAATTGTCAAGTTACCGCTCGCAAAAGACCCGGAACTTAACCGAAAAGTAAAACCAAAATAATCTTAAAATTCATCATTGCCCTCCCCCAATAACCAAAACATGAATCAAAACATGGTTGGGATTACCGGATTGGGGGCGGACAATAAAGAATACAAACAAAATTAACCTTCATACCTTTTCTTGTTCCATTATTATAATTAGCAACGGCTTAACAAACAGTGTGTGCGGTTTGTACCTGAAAACGATTTGTTATTGAACAGGTGTCATTCCTACCGGTTTTTTTCAGCCTTCCGTAATTATTCACAACTTTTTATGTCCCGCCCCAATATCATGTATCCGTTAAGTCCTTTTTTTGATAAATACTGTAATCGATCACAATATCATTATTTTGACTTACGGAAATATCATTTGGAAAGTAAAATCGTAACATTACCTGTCCAATATCCCGCCTCCCTTATTCCCACCTGACTAATATGAAAAAGAAAATACTAATTGTTGATGATGATCGTGAGATTATTGAATCAATTCGGATTGCTTTGGAAGCAGCCGGATATGATGTTGTTGTCTCTTTTGACGGCGATCAGGGTCTGATAATGGTCAATAAAGAAAAACCGGATTTGGTGATTCTTGATATTATGATGCCCAAACGAAGCGGCTTTCTTATTCTCGAAACGCTGCGGCAATCCCATTTTTATCCCATCCGAGTCATTATGATTACAGCAAATGAAGGAGAACGCCATAAGGCGTATGCTGAAAGTTTGGGAATTGATGGTTATATTCGTAAACCGTTTCCAATTGATGTACTTTTGGAACTCATTAAACAAACTATCTAGGTTGAGAATTGATAGCGGAAAGTGCCGTATGCAGAATTATTGCCGTTTTTGGACGGTAATCCGGTAATTCGTATGCGGCACTTTTCCACGTTCAACTAAAAAGTCGGTTATTGCTGACACAACGGTTTATAATTCAATTCTTCCATTTTACACCCGACATTTTGTCTGGAAAAAGCAATCCCTAGAAGAATTACTCTTCCAGAATATTTGTTATAATAACGCCGTTCATGGATTGGTTTCATTGCTTCTTTGAGTAAGGTGTTTATTCTCTTTTTGGCGTGATATTTTATTTCGGCAATAACTGTTACGCCGGATTGTTCCCAAACGGCGTCGGAACGTCCGCGATTGTTTGGGGTTTCGCCGTGTACTTCAAAACCGAGTAAACGCATCCATATTAACATCATTGTATGATAATAGGCTTCGTCGGTACGGTGAAGTTCATAAGGAACCGCAGCAATCATCACTTCAAGACTATTGGCAAAACCCGCTTCATCACAATTCGTTATCTGCCGTTCCATTGTCATACGTAAGTTATCGATCCGATAACCGGGGTATTTTCCGTAGGCTCTCAATAAACATGTCAGAAAAGCCTTATTCACTTCCGAATTGGGAACACCAAGCGTATAACGCGGGATCCCATCAAACAACTCTAGATGTTTGATCGTTAAATAACCCGTCTGAAACAATAATGGTACTTCATCAATATCCGGCGGGTTATAACCTCTAAACATAGCACTGTCAACAACAAACGGTTCCAACATTGTTTCCGTACGGTTATGGCGTTGAATCGTGTCAATCAGGAAGGTCGGAGTACCCGTGTTAAACCAATAATCGTTAAAATATTTGGAATAAAAGAACATCAATGTCGAAAACGGATTGTAGATAGAAGTTTTCCCGTCCCAAGTATAACCATTGTACCAATAACGAATTCGTTCCAATAAATATTCTTTGGTCATCTTCAAATGTTCGGCTGTTGTATCAATATAATCGGAAAAATTACTTTCCAATTCATCCTGCGTATATCCGCATATCGAAACGAATTGGTCATGCAAAGTAATATCGTTCAAATTATTCAATGCCGAAAAAACAGATAATCCCGAAAATCGTGAGACTCCCGTAAGAAAAATAAACTGTATGTATTCATCAGCTCCTTTCATCACCTGATAAAAATCATGTACCGATTGGCGAATAACATCCAACTGGGAATCAAAAAGATGACTCGTAATTGGTTTATCGTACTCGTCAATCAGAATAACGACTTTCTTATTGGTTTGTTCGTGCAAAGACGTTATGAGTTCATTAAAACAATCGGAAGCGATGTTACTGTGAAGTGTCATTTTATATTTTGAGGCAATATTGTACAAATACCTACATAAACTGGTTTCCATTTTATCCGCAGTAGAATGATTGATCTGCGTCCAGTCGATTCTGATAACCGGATAATATTGTAACCAATCCCATTGGTCGTAGATATAAAGTCCTTCAAACAATTCCTTCTGACCTTTGAATATCGCCTCCAACGTACTTAACAACAACGATTTCCCAAACCGGCGAGGACGGGAAAGAAAATAAATCTTTCCGGTTGTAATCATACGATGAATGATTTCGGTTTTATCTACATACAAATAATTGTTGCTGCGTAAATCTTCAAATGATTGTATTCCTATCGGTAACTTTTTCATAACTCATAAATGTTAAAGGGTTTAAAAATATACAAATTTTTACTTGTTTGGTTTTTGTTGTATTTTTTCTATTTTACACTTGCAAATTTAGCTGTTACTGTTTTCACTTAACGGGAATGAAAAATCAATACCGTAACGTTCATGGATAACATTTTGGATTGCCATTTCTACATTATTTGGCGGCGGAACGGCATCTATAACCACATAGCGGTTGGGGTGAATTGCTGCGTATTGTAAAAACCCATTCCGTACTTGGCGGTGATATTTTTCGCCTTTCTGTTCCATGCGGTCAGATGCATTACGGTTTCCGATTCGTTGAGCAGCAATTTCGTACGGAATATCAAGAATAACCGCCAGATCCGGCATAATATCTTCAACAGCGATCTGACCAACCGTTTCCAGAGTATCCAACGGAATACCGCCGGCGTAACCTTGATAAACAAAATTCGAAAGCAAAAACCGATCCGAAATAACAATTTTTTTTTCATTAAGAGCTGGACGAATGACTTCTTCAACCATTTGTGCACGTGCTGCCATGAACAAAAACATTTCTGTTTTGTTATCAATTCTGAGTTCGTGACCATGTAAAAGAATATGTCGAATTTCGTTACCGAGAGCAGTGCTGCCCGGATCATGACACAACACGACCTCATAACCTTGTGATTGGAAACGATGCCCCAGCCGTTTTTGTTGGGTACTTTTACCGCAACCATCACCGCCATCAAGTGTTATAAACATTGCAAATAAAATAAAACGCAAATAAAATAAAACGTAACTATTCAGTAGCGATCTTATTGTTTATCATCAGACATCTTAATCATAAGGCAGTCAATCCTGCGGCTAAAATATTATTTTAGGGCATGATTTACCATAACTCTTTGATAACAAAGATGTTGTGCAACATACAATGCACGGCATAACTCAAAACAACGGTACCATTATAATATTAAAGTCTATCAAAGTCAATCAAAGTCTATCATTTTTCTGAACAACAAGTTATTGCTAAAAATTAAAGAATAAAAAATAAGTAATATATCAGTGAAATTTTTATTTGAGTTTAAAAATGTATTCGCCATGAAAGGGCAGTATAGTAGTTGATAGTTGATAGTGGAGAGTGGAGAGTGGAGAGTGGAGAGTGCCGCAAGCGGAATTATTGCCGTAACTGCCTATTTTGATAACTTTTTTACCGATGATTGATTAGTCTTTTCTGTCGTTCTGAAAGGGCAGCATAATCATTGATTAAATTGCGATACTGTGTTATACTTGTTTTCGCTACAATCCTTTGACAATAAGTCTTGTCCTTTGCATTAAAGAAAGGGGGGCTTGTTTCGTAAAAATAATAAATTACGATTTACATAAATACTAACCAATCTTAAATACCCTTTTTAGAGAAAATACCCTTACTATTATGTCCAACAACCAAGACAAAAATTCTCCATCGAATAGCGATATATTTAATGCGGCAACAATTGTGCCGACAAGTCAAGATAGTTCTGATCGTACTGATGCGAATCAGTTTTTTAAAGGAAAAGTAACAAAATCTTTGTTTGCACTATTGGGAATAGTTGCGTTGGTGTGTTTAATTATTTTTGTGGGAATACTGAACCGCAATGACAAAGATAACAACGACAATGCGACCAACACTGACACTGCTATTAATGAAAATATTCCGGCGCAACCAACAAATTCAACTGCGGAAGTTCCAACAAACAATTCTACTGAAGAAAATATTCTGGAATATATTAAGGAATATATCAAACTCGAAGGACATACCAAAGGGGTGTATTCTGCTGTGTTTTCACCCGATGGCAAAAAGATTGTTACGGCAAGTTATGATAACACCGCGCTGATTTGGGACGCGGAAACGGGAAAAGAATTAAATGCACTCAAAGGACATACCAAAGAGGTGCTTTCTGCTGTGTTTTCTCCCGATGGCAAAAAGATTGTTACGGCAAGTTGGGATGACACCGCGCGGATTTGGGACGCGGAAACGGGAAAAGAATTAAATGCACTCAAAGGACATACCTACAATGTGATATCTGCTGTGTTTTCACCCGATGGCAAAAAGATTGTTACGGCAAGTTGGGATGACACCGCGCGGATTTGGGATGCGGAAACGGGAAAAGAATTAAATGTACTCAAAGGACATACAGAAACTGTTTGGTCTGCTGAGTTTTCACCCGATGGCAAAACGATTGTTACGGCAAGTTTTGATAAAACCGCGCGGATTTGGGACGCGGAAACGGGAAAAGAATTAAAAGCACTCAAAGGACATACCGAATTGGTGCGGTCTGCTGTGTTTTCACCCGATAGCAAAAAGATTGTTACGGCAAGTGGTGATGACACCGCGCGGATTTGGGACGCGGAAACGGGAAAAGAATTAAAAGCTCTCGAAGGACATACCGATTGGGTGTATTCTGCTGTGTTTTCACCCGATAGCAAAACGATTGTTACGGCAAGTTATGATAAAACCGCGCGGATTTGGGACGCAGAAACGGGAAAAGAATTAAAAGCATTCAAAGGACATACCGATGCGGTGAGCTCAGCTGTGTTTTCACCCGATGGCAAAAAGATTGTTACGGCAAGTGGGGATAAAACCGCGCGGATTTGGGAATTATCGGACGATTCACCTAGAAATTGAAAATTAGGTAAAAATAAGGTTAATTGTCTGAACTATGATTTTTGTGATTTGTATGATTGAAATGATTTTTAAAAACACGAAAATCATATACAATTCCTTTTCGTGCTTTTCGTGTGTTTCGTGTTTAAAAAATAAATGCGGACTAATCACTAATATTGAGACAATATACGATCGCCCTTTCAGGGCGATTTTAGTTTAAAACGATACCGAAATTTAAAGTGTGAAAAGTATATATTATTTTTGTTGATTATTATTTTATAACGAAAGAGAGATATTTTGTGCGAATGATATTGAGAATTATTTTTTGTATTTGTATTGTTATTTCTTTTTTATTTAGCGCAACGATATATTGTGCTGATAAACCGTTGCCCGGTCAATTGCCGCGATATACTAGATCGGGCGGGACGATCTTTCGGACACTTTTTGATAGAGCAGCCGATATCGATGAAGACGGTTGGCCCGATTCTTGGACACGAAAACGCGGCATTGAACGTAATATTCAATTCCCTGATTATATCGATATACGAATAGTAGAAAATCGAAGTCAATTTGGAAATAATGCGTTACGGATGTCGATTGAAGGCGGCAGTGCGGCGGCATTTTCTCCAAAGATAAAAGTTCGGCGCGGAATGTGTTACACGTTTTCAGCGTTTGTGTCTATGGAGAATATCGTTTTTAATGATGTTTTCATTTTTGCAGCTTTTTATAGTAAGGAAGGCGGCGATTCGATTGTTACGGTTCGGTCGGAAAGTATCAAATCGAGTGACGGTTGGCGGAAGCTTGTTATAGGTCCGTTTCGGGCGGACGATGAAAAAATTGATTCTGTTTCTATCGGATTATTGACAACTCAAAGTGAGCGGCGCGATTTTAATGCGAAAGTTTATTTCACGAATGTTGAAATAAAAGAAAGTCCGAATGTAAAATTATCGATGTCTAATGAGCATCATATTTTCACGGACAAGACCGGAATCGAGGTCGAATGTGTGATGACAGGATTTGATCCTGATCAAGACAAATTGAAATTTATTATCGAAGACGCTTTAGGGCAGCCGATAGCCAGCCGTGAAATCGAAATGATTATTGGTAACAGACCAGCTTCGCAGTTCATTGTGCCGAAAAATGATCGATGGAGTGTTTTTGAAGGTGTTGCATCTTGGTCGCCGTTACCGATAAATTCACCGGGGTTTTATCGAATTAGAGTTGAAACGCCGAAATCGTATATTTCTAAATTACATCTTCCGCCCGGAGTTTTTTTTGAAGATTCATTACGAAATTCTATGCCGATAACGTTTGTTGTAATTGATCAGGCAGCAATTACTCAAGACGGAATTTTCGGTTGGAATCTTGACGGATGGAGTTTAAACGAAATTTATGATCGGCGTTTACAATTAAGTTTATCGGGAGTATCGCAATTGAAAATTCCGGCGTGGATAGGCGGTGATGACGCTAAACAACGCAGCCGGTTCCTTCAGATAAGTGAAACATTTACACCTATGGGAATGCAGCTTACGGGACTGTTATCGCCGGTGCCGAAAAATGTTAAAGATAAAATAAAAATAGGCAGAGTTAATGCCGCTGCAATTTTTGCTGTTCCTGTAACAACATGGACGGAAGCGATTCAGCCGGTAATTCAAGAAAATTCGTTGTTGATAAAAAATTGGCAATTGACCGGAGATGATGATTTGAGTGTAGTAAATATTACTAATTTTGAAAATCGATTTCGTGAAATACAACGAAGTTTTGATCGAAAGAATCTTGGGCTTAGTCTTGGAGTTGCGTGGGATTGGACGCAACCGTTTCCGTTTACAAATATTGAATCACAAACAACGCCGGAGAAAGATACAGCAACAGCAGGAAACAAACGTAATTTTGTGCAGCGTGATTTTGTTTCAATTCACACTCCCGATGAAATGACTGCGGTTGATCTGGAACAAAGTTTAGAAGCGTCTTCGGCTATTAACGTCCGTAAATTGATTTCACTTTCGATTTTATCGGGTGATAAATATGATATAGCCGGACGTATCACTGATATTGTCCGCAAGATGGTTGTGAGTAAAGTTGCGGGAGTTGACGGGATTTTTTTATCGCAGCCGATTAGTGAGCAACGCGGTGTTTTAAATTCGGATGCAACTCCGAATGAGATTTTTTTAGCATGGCGGACAACATCGGTATTGTTGTCAGGGCGGGATTATTTAGGACAAATAAAGTTACCGAATCGGAGTAAGAATTATAATTTCGTTGATCATTTCGGCGGCGGCGCTGTTATGGTAGTGTGGAATGATTCGGCTTCAGAAAATTCACCTACGGCAGAAACTTTATATCTTGGCGAGGAAGTAGAAATAATTGACGTGTGGGGTAAACGAATTACGCCTGAATTAGAAGGCTCTAATCAGAAAATAATAGTAGGACAGATTCCAATTTTTGTAAGAGGACTTGATGCAGATATAGTTCGGATGCGGTTAGGATTCAAGTTAGATAGAGATGAAATTCCGAGTCGGACAAACAATGAAGAGCGAATTCCGTTTACATTTGTCAATGATACAAATTTACCGGCAGCGGTTCAATTTTCTGTTATCGAACCGAGAGAAGATACATGGCGGATAAAGTCTCCTCTTGCGCTTACTTTGGACTCAGGAGGAACGGGCAAATCAGATTTTGGAATTATATTAAATTCACAATCGAATACAGGATTGCAAAAATTTAGAATCGACATAACAACGACCGGTACGGTTCAACGCAAGTTTGCAGTTTACGATGAAATTTATATCGGCGAGAAAGATGTAAAATTAGAATTTTCATCAAGAATGAATCGAGCAGGAGATATTGAAGTAACACAAGCGTTTATAAACAACGGAGAACGCGAGCGATCGTATGTTTGCAGACTTCGTGCAAGAGGACGTGAATATTTACAAACATTTGTAACACGGCAAGGATTCGGCAGAGTTGAATATACTTATACTATTCCAAACGGACGCGAACTATTGAGATCAGGTGTAAAAGAAATAACCATCCATGCAACACCATTACCGTCAGACTCTTTAAGTCAACCGATGTTATACACGATTCCATTATTAGAATAAAAAACAACTTAATATACTTTTCACACTTTAAATTTCGGTTTTCGTTTTAAACTAAAATTACCCTTGCAGGGCGAAAACATAGACAATTTTTTGATTCAAAAACAAGTTGTATTTATTAAAAAATATTGCAACGTTTATTGACAATATTTTCAATAAAAAAAATAAAAAACGAATGTAATATACTCTTTGTACTTTAAAATTCGGTTTTATTTTTTGTAACGAAAAAGGTGACCATTCACGCATAAACTAGAATCGCCCTGAAAGGGCAACAGGATTTTTTACTGAATCGCCCGCCCCATCGGGGCGGGTAAAAGTCCCCCTTCCCCGAAGCCCTGAAAGGGCGGCAGGATATTGAATCAATAATAGAGGTTAATGATTCGAACTTAGACTCGTAGATTCGATGCTAATCTCCGCATGCGAACTAACCACTAACCACTAACTGCTGGAGATTTAATCAGTGCATTTCGCGGCCTCCTGTTATGTTTATTGCTTGACCGGTCATGTATGCGGATCTATCGCTTGCTAAGAAGCAAGCTACATTGACGACATCTTCAATATGTGCTAAGCGTCCCATTGGAACTTTTGCGGTGAATGTTTTTACGATTTCATCGTGAGGCATTTTCATGTTATTGACATAGTCGGCAGAAACGTGTGTCCATACGCCGGTTGATTCGGTTATACCTGGGCAAACGCAGTTTACACGAATATTCAATTTTGCAACTTCGTAAGCTAGGGCTTGTGTCAGTGTAATGATTGCGCCTTTTGCCGAGCTATATGCACTCATCAATGCCGAGCCTGTTTTTCCGGACTTGCTTGAAAAATTTACGATTGAACCGTTACCTTGTTCTTTCATTATCGGCATTATGCGTTTGATAAAAAAGAACGTACCTTTAACATTGACGGCATAGATAAAATCCCATTCTTTTTCATCGACATCTTCGATTTTATTACCTTTACCGGACGTACCTGCGACATTAACTAGTACGTTAATATTTTTACCGAATTTTTTCCGGCATGCTTCGACAACTGAAGTAACGGCATCTAATTTAGTTATATCTGCTGCTAATCCGCTGCAGTTTGAGCCTATTTCTTCTGATACGGCATCGATTTTTGATTGATCGATATCTGTAATGAAGGCTTTGCCGCCTTCGGCGACAATACGTTTAGCTATTTCTTTACCGATTGAACCGGTTGCGCCGGTTACTAATGCTACTTTGTCTTTGAATTCCATTATTTTTTTGTTTTTTGTAATTTCTGAATTTTCCTTTAAATTTATTTTTTTAATTTTGACTATTGGCAATTTATGTGTCAATTTATCAAAAACTAATCTTGTGCAAGCTCAACAAAAGAGTCAAGAAACAACTTGCACGAGTTTCAAACAAGCCGCAAATTGTAATTAACTTAAAAAGAAAAACAATATGTGTAGTAAAAGCTCCTTCCGTAAGCTAAAGCATACGGTTAATAAAGTGTCGTCCCTGCGGGACTTGGATATGTTTATTGCGTTGATCCGTAAGCTAAAGCATACGGTTAATAAAGTGTCGTCCCTAGCGGGACTTCTTGATAGTTAACTCCTTTTCGTGCTTTTCGTGTTTAAAAATCACAAAAAAACAAAACCTTGTTACCTTATTATTGAAAAACGATTTTTTAATAAGGTAATAAGGTTTGTAAAAAAAGAATTTGAAACCTTCTGAAAGAAATTTTTCACCGAAATATTACGTTTATCACATAACACAGAAACACAAGGTGTATTGTGCATCTTCGGAAATTCCGATGATAGAAAGTTTATCACATAACACAGAAACACGGGGTGTATTGTGTCTCTCTACAAAATAGCGTAGGTGATTGGTGATTCGAAATTATAGCCGATGATAATCTCCGCATGCGAACTGACCACTAACCACTGACCACTGACCACTAAGCACTAGCCGCTATTCTTCTGGTGAGAGTAATTCTATTATGTGTTTTATCGGAATGTTTTTTAACTTGTTGTCTCTTTGCATCATCCCCCCAAAGTGCATTGCACAACTTAAATCCGACGTCGCTACGACTTCACATCCAGAGCTTGCAATGTTCGATATTTTTCGTTGCCCTATCGCAATCGAAGTTCCGGGCGTTTTTACACTAAACGTTCCGCCAAAACCACAACACTCCTCCATAAACGGTAACGGAGTATAAATCAAATTTTTAATATTATTCAATAACAATAACGGTTGCTCTACTATCCCTAACTCACGGCGTCCATGACAACCAATATGAAGCGCAACCCGCTTGCTATAACTCGCATTGAAATCAATCTTCCCAAATAAATTGACAAAAAATTCACTTACATCAAAAACACGTTTGCCAACTTCAGCATGAATCGAGTTCGGCGATAAATATCCAAAAAAAACTCTACACATAGCAGCACACGAAGTCGAAGGCGTAATAATCCAGTCATAAACTCCAAATATTTTAGTGAAATACTCCATGACTTTACGAGCTTCCTTCCAATATCCGCTGTTTAACGCCGGTTGTCCGCAACACGTCTGCCCAGATGGAATCTCAAACGATATACCCTCAGCATCAAATAAACGACACATCGCACGCTTTACCGACGGATAAAACTGCTCAATAAAACACGGAATAAAAAACGCTACCCGCTCCCCAAATTTATAACGCGGATACTCCAGCTTGGGATAAGAACGTAAAACCGGATCAATTATGTCAACTTGCATAGCCCACCGCCAATGTGCTGCCCATAACAGGACAAAACTTTAAATAAACAATAAACAATCACAAAAAAAACAACCGGTCACAAATTGTTCCAACTACAATTTGCGATCGGTAACACAAATTCTGATATACATAATATTCGTTTCGTTTATCTCTAATAATTTATAAATTCAGTAAATTTAAACGAGACGAAATTATATTTTTTATTCTTATTACGTCAACCTGCCAATGCTTTAATTACACGGTCTGTTATTGTTTTTATTATTAACTCACATTCATCGCTTGCCGGTACATTTGAATCAGTAATGTTCGCAGGATTTTGTGAGCCTTGTGAGCCTTGTGAATTTTGTGAATTTTGTGAGTTCATCTTACATCTGCTGCCTCCGCATTTGCAATTCGGATTTGTAGATTTTTGATCAAGAATATCATCTTTGCGTTTAAATGCCGGCGGTTGAAAAGCTCTGTGTCCGACGCCTGTTTCTTTCCAACTTTCACGAAAAATATCGTTTGCACAGAGTTCGCAATTTTCTAATTCAGCTCGCGGGTCTTTGAATCCCCATTTTTGTTTTAATTGTAATAAATCTTCCGCTTCATCCCGTGTGAAATATTCAACTTTACCGAGATCACGTGCAATTAAACAAATTCTGCAATAAGCGTCTAACATTTCTGCCAGCCAATACGCCCGCTCGATAGTTGGACCAACACTAACCGTACCATGATTAGCTTGAACAATAATATCACTTTTCATAATATACGGCATTACGACATCAGCAAATCCTTGACCGCCCGGCAATGCGTATTTTGCTATCGGAACATCACCCATGTTAATGTCAACTTCGGGCATTAGACATTGCGGTATCGCCTCTCGCGCTATCCCAAACGCTGTTGCATGAGGCGGATGACAATGAACAACCGATTTGACTTCAGGACGTGATTTCATTATTGTCAAATGAAGTAATATTTCACTTGTACGTTTTTTTGTACCTGAAATTTGATTACCTTCCATGTCAACGATACAAAGGTCTTCGGGTTTCATAAAACCTTTACTAATACCAGTCGGCGTACAAACGACACGGTTCTCGTCTATTCGATAAGATATGTTGCCGTCATTTGCCGCCGCAAATCCGCGATTGTAAATACGACGACCAATATCGCAAATCTCCTCTTTAACTTGATGAATGTTAAGCATCTCAATAATCCTTAAATTTGTTTGATTGTTATACCCAATGCGGGCTTTGAAAATTCTGCAATCCGATTGTCCGTTGATATTGCATTATTAAAACGTAACAATTAATTCATGTCCGGCACAATACCATCGGCTATATTGAAAATATCCCGTCAGGATATAAAAATTCATTCAACATTACAATTATTAAAATCGTCAATTATTAAAATGTTCAATCTTAAATTTATTGTAAATCTATTTTGTCTAATATTGCGGCGTTGTAAGCGTCAACAGGTTTAAGCGATGGAAAAAAAGGTTTCGCCGCTTCGGCACCTTCCGTAAAAGCAATCAATTCACCGCTGCCGGTACCTAAATCGTCGTAAACTATTAGTTCTTCAGACTCGGGTTCTGTATTTTCGTACAAATTACTTTCACTGACAGGTACAACTATCCGCCAACTACTGCCGCGAAGTGAATCATGCGATTTAGAAAGCGTCAACGTTCCAATTACTTTTCCTATTCTCATTATTCATTTCTCCGTTTGGCGATATTTTTACCTGCACTCTTTTTTTTTGAAATACGAAATATACGAAATACGAAATTCACAAAAAAACAAATTCACAAAAAAACGAAACAGTCGAAAAACACCGAATATAAGGAAAAATTATTGAATAGTTACAAATTGTTTTGTAAATTGTTTTATCGATTCGATGATATTTAATTCGTTTATTCGTGTTGGTGATACTATCATCAAGTTTGCGTTTATTTCTTTTGCGTCGATGTACACTTGTTTGGGATCAATTGCAATGATCACCCGTAACGATTCGCATAGTCCGATTACTCTCAAGGCAGTTGCAGGATGTTGTGTCAAAATTACGCCGTGTTTTTTTTGTCCTGTAATTCTTACAGATTCTTCAACGATTTCGGAAATGTTGATAAATTGATTCCGTGTCAAATAATATTCGGCTTGTAATTTTTTCAATATCGGCGGCGAAACTATCGCGTTGCCGTGTTCTGCTAACCAAAGTGAGATATTTCTAATATTACTTTCACCGGTTTTTTGTACGATAATTCCGAGACCGCGTTTTTTTATTTCGTCTTTTGCCGAAGGCGTCAAAATACTTTTAGACGGAATAACTATTTTCAAAATTTTTTGATTGTGATTATTGTCAAGTTGTCTTTTGATGTCGCCGAGTGAAATTACATGTCCGCTGTCGATTAACAATTCGGTTTCATCAAGTCCGATTGTATTTGTTTGTTCAATATTATCTTTGACCGTATTATCTTTGTCCGTTATTGAATTATCAGCGGTCTTATGACAAATTTCGGTAAATTCCGGCTTGATTTTAAGGTCTGCCAAAATTTTTTGAACAATATCGGTAATATTAATATTGTCTGTAATCCTATTGTTTGTACTACTGATTGTCACAATTTAATTCCGTATCTTAAAAATTTTTTTTGCGATAATTGCGATAATATGATCAATTTTTGATTCGGCAATTCAATTAATTTTTGTTATTTGTAATATCGTCAATTAATCCGATCACGCACCATCTCGCCGGTGAGTTACGATCACCGACAACTTCAGACGCATACGCTCCGTCATTTGTAACAATTACGTTATCGCCCTCACCGGCACCAAATTTATCCAAAGCGATATACACGTCGAAACCGTCACTCACAACAAGCAGCTTCCAACTGTCGAGTGAACAATGCTTAATTGTTGACGTTGCCGTGCCAATTACCTTTGCTTTGATCATTATCGTTTTTCGTTACAATAAATAAAATCGAAAATTCGAGACACAAGGTATCGTGTCTCTACAGGATTTTTTCGTTTGTTACGTTTTTCGTTACAATAAATAAAATCGAAAATTCGAGACACAAGGTATTGAGTCTCTACAGGATTTTTTCGTTTGTTATGTTTTTCGTTACAATAAATAAATCGAATGATTACAATTTTTTATTTGCCTAAAATGTGTAGGCTTCCCACGTGAGCGTAACGTCTTGATCTTGTGAAAGTGAGCGGCGTTGTAATTCCTTCACCAGTTGGACCAGCGATAGAAAACGACGAGAAACCTGCATTTCCTCCGGCGTTTCCGGCAGTACTTGGACCATTTGTAACGAAAATAGTCGTATCGAGTTCTTTCGCCATTTTTGTAATTGTATTTACATTGTTTGAGTGAATAACAGCGGTGTGCCGAAATCCGTGTTCGTATTTTTTTGCGAGTCGTATTCCTTCGTTTACATCGTGAACTCTTACAAACGGCAGAAAAGGCATCATCTGTTCGACAGAAACGAAAGGATTGGTTTCATCTGTTTCACCGAATATCAATTCTGTTTTATCAGGAATATTTTTTCCGATACTATCAGCGAGAACTTTTGCATTTTTACCGAGTAAATCGCGGCTTGGTGCGTCGTGTTTAGCGTTACCTTCTCCGGCTTGAACGATTGCTTTATCTGTAAATGCGTTGACTTCGGCAGCGTTTAATCGAACCGCGCCAGCGTTTTCCATTGCTTTCATCATCTCGTCGAAAACAGAATTTACGACAAAAACTTCCTTTTCAGCAAGACACAATAAATTATTGTCGTAAGCGCCGGCATAGATAATACTCCTTGCAGCTTGTTCGAGATTTGCGGTCTCATCTACGACGACAGGCGGATTACCGGGTCCGGCAACAATCGCACGTTTTGTTTGAGACATAGCAGCTTTAGCGACTCCGGGACCGCCGGTAACGATAATCAAAGCAATATCAGGATGACGAAAAATAATGTCAGCTGTTTGCATCGTTGGTTCAACAACGACATTGATCAAGTTATCAATTCCATACGTGTTGAAAATAGCAGCATTGAATCGGCGGACACCTTCAGCTGCAATTCGTTTACCGCTTGGATGCGGATTGAAAACAACAGTATTACCAGACGCAATCATATTGATCGCATTGTTTGCAATAGTCGGCAAAGAATGAGTTACCGGTGAAACAGCACCAATAACACCAAAAGGCGAGTATTCGATTAATGTCAATCCGTGATCGCCGCTGAATATATCGCTTTTAAGAAATTCTATACCGGGTGCATTTTTGCCTAATCCGATCAGTTTATCGATTTTATGTTCAAGACGTCCGATTTTAGTTTCGTTCATTTCGAGCGTACCGAGTTCAGTTGCTTGCTCAATTACGATTCGTCTGATTATTTCGATTATCCCGCCGCGTTCAGCTATTGTTTTTCGTTGCAATTCCTCGAATGCAATTCGAGCAGCGGCGATAGCGTCGTTAGGATCCGCAAACAGTCCATTATAGCCGCGAAAACTACGCGTAGTTGATGAAAATGCAAAATGAGGTTGACCACTCGGACAACCAACGTTATGTTTAACTCGTTGACTTATTCGGTTGATTACTTCTTCGACTATATTGCGAATAACAGGTTCACTCAATCCTTGCACTATATAATATCTCCTGATTTAATGCCGTATAAAACGGCAATACTTAAATTTACACATCGTACTACGATTTTCGGCGATACGAAGTCTATTCATTAAAAAGTCTGATTTATAAAAAATCTGATTTATAAAAAATCTGTTTTACAAAAAATCTGTCTTACAAAAAGTCTGATTTATAAAAAATCTGTTTTACGAAAAATCTGCCTTACGAAAAATCTGTTTTATAAAAAATCTGCTTTACAAAAAGTCTGCTTTACAAAAAGTCTGCTTTACAATAAGTAAGTATGCAATGCAGCTTGAACCAAAATTTTGAGAGCAGTTTAATTTTTTCCATCGAATAATTGAGACACGTTTTGATCAATTATGTTGGAATGATTTTACGTTTATCGATATTTATTGAGTCGAGTATGCCGATTATTGTAGCATCAACGGGAAGCGGTTTAGTTTCAGGAGTTTGACGCGCACTTGAACCCTGAACGACGAGAACAAACTCGTTTTCACCTGCGCCGACAGTATCGACTGCAACTAAAGTTCTACCGGTTGAATTTATTTCGGTATGGTCGTTATTAAGCCGATAAGGTTCGACAACTAGTAATTTCTTACCAATCATCGATTCGACTTTTTGTGTTGACACAATTGAACCGACTATTTTTGCAATGAACACGAGTATTCTGGTAATTTACACAAAATTTAACGCTAAAAACATCAGAAAACAAAACGCTTATAAATTTATAAATACTTTATCGGACAATAAAGAAACAAATATTAATTTTAAACCGCTTGTAATATTTTAAACTGACTTCTCTGTAATTTTCGGTTTTCGTTACTCAAAAAAAATTGAAAAATAAAAATTCCATTGAGATATTACAAAATTCTGTATTTTATGGTCTAAAAAAATAATACGAAATTACCAATTATTAGAACCCCCCTATTTACAAAGAATTCGGGTAAGAGTAAAGTTTGAAAAATTTGAGAGAATAAAAATGATAATAATATAGTCAGCGGAATATTTATTTTTTAACATTTTGGATAATGAATTTGAAAAAGAGATTGCCGAAAAATAAACTTAAAGTCTTTGAGAAATTCCTCTGATATATTACAAGAATTATAAATAGTGAACGATAATTTTCTCGTACTTTTCAAAATTTTATTTAGTATTTTTCGATGTTATCAATAATTAATGGTCGTGTAGTTGATCCGAGTCAGGGGCTTGACAAGGTCTGTAATATTCGTATAGAAGACGGCAAGATTTATTCTTTAGGCTGTCAACCGGATAGTCAAGATGACGTGTATGATGCTGCGGGAAAAATAGTAATTCCCGGATTGATCGATATGCACGTTCATTTACGTGAACCCGGTCTTGAAGAGGATGAGACAATTGAAACCGGCACGAGAGCAGCTGTCAATGGCGGTTTCACTTCTATTGCTTGTTGTCCGAACACATCGCCGCCGATAGATTCGCAGGCGATTGTCGAGTTCATTCAACAGCAAGCGGCTCGCAGTAGAAATTGTAATGTTTATGTTATTTGTTGTATAAGTAAAAATCGTGAAGGTAAAGAACTCGCCGAGCTTGGTCAACTTTTCAAAGCAGGTGCAGTTGCATGCAGCGACGACGGTTCTCCGGTAGAAGACGCAGAGCTGACAAGACGCGCTTTAGAGTATTGTCTGATGTTTGATAAGCCGTTATTGAGTCATCCCGAAGTTACGTCGTTGACTAAAGGCGGTGTAATGCACGAAGGTATGGCGTCGTTGTTGTTAGGATTACGCGGTATGCCGGTTGCGGCTGAAGATGTTATGGTCGCTCAAGATATTACGTTGGCTGAAATTACAGGCGGAAAATTACACGTAATGCACGTTTCTACGGAAGGTGCTGTATCTGAAATAAGACGCGCAAAATTACGCGGCATAAAAGTTACGGCGGAAGTTACGCCGCATCATTTAATGTTGACAGATGATTATTTGAAATCTTTCAATCCGAATTTCAAAATGAATCCGCCGTTACGGAGTAAGAATCATGTGGAAGCGTGTATTGAAGGTTTGAAAGATAACACAATTGATGTAATTGCATCCGATCATGCTCCGCACGCAATTGAGAAAAAAATGCGTGAAATCGATCAAGCTCCTTTTGGTGTGATTGGTATGGAGACCGTTTTACCTGTAGTTATTACGACTTTGATAAAAACTAATATTTTGACTTGGTCGAGTTTAATTGAGAAACTTACTATTAATCCCGCAAAGATTCTGAACATTCCAAAAGGAACTTTACGAATTGGTGAAGATGCTGATATAACAGTAATTGATCCAGACTTAAAATGGAAAATCGCTGTTACAGATTTTAAGTCAAAGAGTAAAAATTCGCCTTTTATAGGTATGGAGTTGACAGGTAAATCTGTTGCAGTTTTCATTTCCGGCAGACGTGCCGTGTGATTGAATTAGCCGCGTAATTGAATTAGCCGCGTGATTGAATTAGCCGCGTAATTGAATTAGCCGCGTAATTGAATTAGCCGCGTAATTGAATTAGCCGCGTAATTGAATTAGCCGCGTAATTGAATTAGCCGCGTGATTAGATTAGCCGCGTGATTGGATTAGTCGTGTGATTGAATTAGCCGCGTGATTGAATTAGCTGTGTGATTGAGTTAGCCGCGTAATTGGATTAATTGAATTATACGTATCGTACAATGAAATTCGGCGAAACAAAGACGTATTCTGTGAAAGTCTTTTATTTCTTATCTATCGAAAAGCAGCCTTTTACGTTTTTGATCTGCCGAAAATCATAGTACGAGTTGTATAATAAATCTGGAATGAAAAAATTATACCGAAATATTACAATTACGAATTTACTATTACGAATTGTTTTTTATTTTACAAGGTTTAGAGTTGTGATTGTAAACGGTTTATCGTGTTTCGTATTGACTTTATCAGCACCTGTTACGATATCGAAACAAGTTACGATAAGTTTTCCATTCCAGACAATTGGTTCTCCCGGTTGATCGAGTTCACCTTTTTCGCCGTTGGAGTCGGGAGATTGTGCGATTCGATAAACTTTTGAATCTGGTGTTACGACAGCTATTGCGTTTTCTGAAAAATCTGCAATATACAAATTACCGTTTTCATCAAAACAGATGCCGTCGGTAGTTCGTAGATTCTTTGGTTCTTTCGCCCATACGTTTGTTTCGGCAGCTTTACCGTTGTTATCAATTTTTGTACGAATAATAGTACCGTCCCCGAAATTACCAAGATATAAATTGCCCGCTTTGTCGAAAGCAATTCCATCAAGACCATACTTACAATCTTTATTGTATGTTAAAACTGTTAGAAATAAATTTGTATCTTTTTCGGTATTTGTTATGTTAATTGTTTCTTTTATTTTCGGGTCGAAACAATAAACGCCGCTAACGAGTAATCCGCTTGGATGTTTAATTTTTGTCATCAGACTATTCGTAACATAGAGTTTACCGTTATAAAGCCGCACACCGTTAGGATGTTCAAGACCAGCTGCTATTGTGCGAGTTTGAACTTTTGCATCGTTACCTTTACCTTGCACACGGCATTCTAGTAAACGTCCTTTGAATTGACCATTTGGTTTACCTGTCCAACCTTGATTGTCGCAAATGTACAGTTCGCCTTCTTGTCCGAATGCAATTCCCATAGGACAAGAAACACCTGTCTCTTTGAGAATCGGGACATCAAACCATTTTTCGATTTGACCCGATTTATCGATTCGAATGACTACAGCAGGTTTAGTCTGATCCGCAAAATTAGGACAAGCAACACAAAGACGTCCTGCGGAATCTATAGCCATTCCATCCGGCGTAGGACAATAGTCCGGCAAAACCGTAAGCAACTGAGGGGTTTGAAACTGAGGTACTTCAGCAAAAATATTACTGCCGAAAATTAACGAAACAATTAATGTAACAAAAAATGTTACAACTTTTTGATTGATGGTTTTCATTTTTTAAACTTGTTAGGTTGAAAGTTAATGGTTGAAAGTTAATGGTTGAATGGTTGAAAAATTTAAACTACTTTTAATCTAATTTTCGGTGTGAGCTGCATACTTATCTATCGATGCTTATCTATCGGCAAGCAGGATTTTTAATGAGTAACACATATTCACCGAATTTCAGAATACGATCAGAGTACGCTGCGTATAAGTTTCTTGTGTGATATTTGTTCGTGTGTATTTATCCATAATATTCTTGTAATTTGAAAACTCAGCTGAATGATTACAAATTTCGATGGAATATTATGAATTAAAATATTCTACTAATAATTTAAGTTTTGTCATTATTTTCAACCTAATTTTTTTATTAACCGCAGAGAACACAGAGCTTTTTTGTTTTAATTTTTTTGTTGCTATTACTTGTATTTTATGCAATTTTTGTTACGTTTATTTAACCATTAACAAACAAACCAATAGGAGTAAAATCATGTATTTAATTAGAAATTTCTTTTTTGTAACAATAATTGTTTGTGCAATAATTGCTTTGCCGAATTTTGCAGCAGCTCAAAAGAATTCGGAATCCTCAAAACTAGAATCTCAAAAGTTAGAACCTAAAGTTCGGCGGATTGTTGGTATCAATGCTAAATTTATCGTTGCGCTAATTTCAGACGGTGAAGGCGGTGCTTGGATCGGAACTGAAGACGAAGGTGTTTTTCATTATGACACTAATAACAAGATTACAAGATATACAGTTAAAGACGGTCTCGGTGATAACAACGGTTACGCTCTTGCAATTGATCTCAATGGTCGTCTTTGGGTTGGACATCTGAATATGGGAGTTTCTGTGTTTAACGGCGAAAAATGGAAAAATTATGATGTTGTCGATGGACCAATTGGCGAAAGAATCTTTGACATAAAAATTTGTCCGAAAGATGACGATGTCTGGATGGCAACCTCTGCCGGAATTTCACGCTATAAAATCAACCGTCTAACTTGGGAACATTTTACACGTGAAGACGGTTTGCTTGAAGATCAAGTGTCTGCTCTCGCATTTAAGGAAGATGGAACATTGATAGTTGGAACTCAATGTCATGGAATTGCGATTTTTAATCGTAGTGAAAAAGGAGAATATAAACACTCGCAAAATATTGTTGCGCCGGAACGTTTTGGACCAGACAATTGCAGTTATGTTCCGCTTACACCGTTTGGCAATATTTTGCCGTCGAATCAGATCAATGACATTATTGTAACGAAAAATACAAACAGCAAATCAATCTGGGTCGCAACTTCGTCTGGGCTTGTCAAGATGTCAAATGATTTTTCCAAACTTGAGTACAGACGCGGCAAAGATTTTGCGAACAAGGTCAACGGACTTTACGGCGGCACACCGAAAGAATTTAAACAACCTTTACCAACATTGTTTTCGCGTTTATTGCCGGAAGATTATCTGACAACTATTGCCGAAGATGAAGTTGGACAAATTTGGATAGGAACACGGCAAAACGGAGTTGAGGTAATGGATTCTATTCTTGCAAAACGCGGATTTGTGACTAACAAAAATTCCGGTTTAACAGACAATTTTGTAACGAAAATTCTGCCGCTCAAAGATAACAATTTTTTGATTGCAACTTACGGCGGCGGAGTTGTCGAATCAACAGCTCCTTTTAATATGACCGGACGCAACGCCCCAAAACAAATTGCTGCAGCCGAACAATACGCAGTCAAAAAAAGTAACTTCTTAAATTTACCTAAATCAGCAATCGCACCGTCAATTGATGAATTAATTTCAATGCAAAAACAACTTTCAAAATTAACCAAACCTTTGCCCAAACAATACGCAGCCTACTACAGCGAAGATTGGAAAACACAAGGCGACTGGCTAGGAAGAACAACAAAAAATTGGGCAATAATGTGCGCCGCCGTATCACCGTTTGATAGAGAAATACTTTTGACAGCACAATATTATCATGCGAATAGTTTTATCGGTCCTAATGCAACACACGATGATACGATTAGGCGTTGGGTTCACTGGATTCGGACCGATAATCCCAAAGTTTTATGGGAGCCTTTTAACGGCTATCGCCGTCAAGCCGAATGGGACGATCACGGCGAAGCGTATCCGTTGACAAAAGATGGTCCTGACGTTTGGTACTTACTTGAAATAAAACACGACGGAATGTTTCGGCATGGTTTGTACTTTTACAATAAAGACGGACATAGCGGACACAATCGAAAACGTGATTATATTATCGAAATTTATCCAGCAAAAGAAGGCATGAAAGGAAATCCTTACGATACATGGAAACAATATTCAAAAGACGCAGAAAAAACATCACGTACTGGTCCATTA
Source organism: Planctomycetaceae bacterium (assembly GCA_031279215.1). Taxonomy (GTDB): domain Bacteria; phylum Planctomycetota; class Planctomycetia; order Pirellulales; family Thermoguttaceae; genus WRKP01. The sequence continues at coordinate 2,006 of JAITIZ010000382.1, read as the reverse complement.
CTTGCAAAGAGCAGAGTACGTGATTTTTGGGGCGGTGTGTATAAACAATTTCTCTTGCCAAGAGGTTTTTACTACGTCAAAATACGCCGAAATTATAGTTACAATACCATCGTCTCGGCTGTGATAGTTGAACGGCTAATGGGTAAACCGACGCATGACGAATCACTCGTAATACCTTTCGTATCAATGTATCTGCCCAAAGGAAATAGATACGGAAATATTCCACCGGCATTCCCCAATAACCTAGATACAAGTGAAACTTGGCGAATTATTTCTTTTTGGAATAAACTTGATTATACTTATGACAAGGTCGGCGGAATGGCAATACAACGTAAACGGCGAATCGCAATTTGCCAAACCGCTAATGAGATGCTGAAACACGACGAAAAAATCAAACCAATAGTTGAATCACTGAAATGGCAATTAAACCAATGGGATGACGAACAACGGAAAGAATGGTTGGAAGCGATGAAAACCGCTTTTAAAAATTTTTATGATGACGATCCTGATTTACGGCAAACGATTGAGTATCAGAAATATGGTTCGCCTTTTGAAGACATGGCGGATTGATAAGAACTTTTTAGAGAAAGGAGAAATAACATGACTTATAGTAAAAAATTTGATTTTACGTAATCTAATATTTGTATTATTAGTACTATTTGCATCATTGCAAGTAGAAGCACAAGTAACAATGTCGCTTAAAATTGTACCAACATCACCGGCACCGGCAGCTGATGCTGACAACAAAACATTGGCTAAAGTGGGGATCGGTGAAAATGCAATTTATAGCGTAACCTGTTCATATAACGGTAACTCAAACATCAGATATGCCACTTCACTTTCGCCTTGGGGTAGAACAGTTTTTGAAGGTAAAGGCGATAACCGTAAGGTTTATGCCGTGATGTTATCAAAAACAGCATATGATGCAAATTTTCAATTGGAAGACCTTAAATCAATTGCTGCCCACGAATGCCAACATGTTGAACAACATAAAACTATAAAGATAACAAATACAAATTGGCGAATATTGGACGATAATTGTAGCATACAACAATATTCAGACTTGCAGGAAGCAGATAGTGAATGTGTGGAACTTGACTTTACAAAACCAGAAACTAGAGGAAGCTGGTTATATTTAAGCAATAATTCACGGTTTGTATTCTATTATAAAAATGTATTACAAGATAAGAATTTATTCACATCTACGTCTAATAACATCAGGGAAGCAACGAAGAAAATACTACAAGACATATACGATCGTATTCCAAAGGAGTTGAACGATATGAAATATCGTAGTGTAAACGGTTATAATTGGAATATACGTGCTGCCCCAAAGTAAAAAATTTAAAATACAAGTTAGGAGATAAATTATGCGTTTAGCAAAGATATATATTTTTTTATTTGCGATGTTTTTTTGTACATTGTCTTTTGCACGTACACCGAAAGATACGGATGAATTTCGGAATACAACAAAGTTAGCAAGAGAACTTCGGATAATAATATATCGATCAGACTTTGAAATAGGAAGTAAAAGTATTGTTTCACGGAATACATCAGAACTCGTAAAACAACTTAAAAACTGTCCGCAAATTGGAGACGGCGGTGCGGTTGCAACAATTCTCGCATTGTATAAAGGCTATTTTACGTTTCAATCAAGTGAAATTGTACAAACAGTTTATGATTCTATAACAAATTCAAATTGTTTGACTTGTTTTCATTATTGTGATTCAATGCTGACAGATAATTGTTGGTCATATAAAGATGAAAAGCGAGGGATTTATTATCCATTTTATTCGTACTCATACAGTCATATTATTTTGCCAATATTAATAGAGAGTGAATTTGATTCTATGGCTAATTTTAAGTATCAGCGTTATCCTCATCCCAATATGTATCATTATAAACATTATCCAACTGCACAAATATTGACAGAGTTAGGTTTATATGATTTAGCTTGGCGAATCTACTTCGAGACAATATGGTATAGCGGTGAAATAACTTTTTTA